>DATHJM010000023.1:0-11866 GCA_035489775.1 Burkholderiales bacterium | reverse complement strand
CGTCGGCTGGGTGCTGCTCGATGCGGCCATCGTCATCGGCGTCATCCTCTATCGCTGATCTTGACGAATCCGTCTCACGCTACTCGAGCTCGTCGATCGAGCGTGGCCAGCTCGCCTTGAGCAGGCGCGAGAGCGCGCGGTCGGCGAGCCCCTTGCCGCCGGTCTGGCAGCGCGCGCAGTAATTGGTCTCGTTTTCAGAGTACACGATGCGCTGCACCGGTGAGCCGCACGAAGGGATTCATGAGCCGCACGCGCTCGAGCGTTTGCCCGGTGAGGCGACCATCGAGATGCTCGATGTAGACGGCGATGTCGGGCAGTTCCGGCACTCTTTATCGTTCCATCTTTTTCAGCTCCCGGGCAAACAGGTTTTTCATCGCCTCCAGAGTGACCGAATGGTGTTCGCGACGCCAGACCAGCTGCGTCCGCGTCTTCGCAATGCTGGCCGGAAGGGCGGTCATCGCCACGTTTTTGTCCGCGCGCGTCAGCTCGAGGATGGCGCGTGGGACGACCGCGATGCCGGATCCTGCGGCCACGCACGCAACGATTGCGTGATAGGACTGAAATTCCATGACGCGATCCGGCAGGACCTTGCTTGCGCCGAGCCAGGCTTCGAGCCGTTGCCGGTACGAGCAGCCGGTGGAAAATGCTATGACGGTTCGATTTCCGATGTCCTTCGCGGAACGAACCGGGCCGAAGCTCTTCGGTGTGATGAGAACGAGCTCTTCCACGAACACCGTTTGGACCTCGAGATCATCGGCGTTGAAAGGTTCCGCGACGAAAGCGGCTTCGACATCCTGCTTGTGCACTCGCGAAACCAGGGCGCCCGATGTGCCTGTGACCAACTCGATCTGGACGTCCGGATAGAGCTCGTGGTAGCGGGACAGCACGGGTGGCAGCCGGCTCGCCGCGGTGCTTTCCAGCGCCCCGATTCGCAGCGTTCCCCGCGGGTTTCTGTTGCGTAGCGCGGCCTCGGCCTCCGAGGAAAGCCGCAGTAACTGATCGGCGAGAGGGAGCAGGAGCTTGCCCTCGGCAGACAGGGCGAGCCGGCGGCCAACCCGCAGGAAGAGCTTGGCTCCGAGTTGCTCTTCGAGCTGCTTGATCCGGGTCGTCACGTTCGACGGTACGCGGTGCAACTTTGCCGCCGCCTTGTTGACGCCGCCTTGTTCGACCACCGATTTGAAGATTTTCAGCGCGGCGAGATCCATATTCTCAATTAGTGAATAGAGTATTCATAATTATTCACTTTTACCTACAAGGCAGTCAACTTACACTGCTTCGGTGCGGCATGATGCATCCGACATCGAACCCACCCCCGCTTCCACCCCGGCTTGGGTGAGCGCCCTTGCAGGGCTGGCCGCGCTCGCCGTCGCGATGGGAATCGGGCGATTCGCGTTCACTCCGATTCTGCCGATGATGCAGGAGGACTTCGGCTTGTCCGTCTCCGAAGGTGGTTGGCTCGCCACGGCGAACTACATCGGTTACCTCGTCGGCGGCCTTTCGGCGATCGCTATGCGAATCCGGCCCGCCGCCGCAATTCGAGCGGGCCTTCTCGCGATCGGCCTCTCGACGCTTGCCATGGGCCTGGAACACCGGTTCATCCTTTGGGTCGTCCTTCGGGCTGTGGCGGGGATTGCGAGCGCTTGGGTGTTGATATTCGTTTCCGCCTGGGCCCTCGAGCGCTTGGCGCTTCTTGAACGCTCCAACCTGAGCGGCACCGTCTACGCGGGTGTCGGCACCGGGATTCTGGCCGCAGGCGGCGCTTGCCTCGTAGTCATGAGCCTGCATGCCGGTTCTGTCGACGCGTGGCTTTCATTAGGGCTTGTCTCAATCGCCGTCACGGCCGCGATTTGGCCATTCGTAAAGGCAAGCCCATCCTCGAACCCGGCACCGGCGCCGGCGGCTGCGACATCCGAACTCTGGAGTAAGACATTTTGTCGCCTCGCGCTGTGCTATGGCGGGTTTGGCTTCGGCTACATCATTCCTGCCACCTTCCTTCCCGTGATGGCGAAGGAGATCATCCCGGATCCCCAGCTTTTCGGCTGGGCCTGGCCCGTGTTCGGCGCCGCGGCGGTCGTTTCGACGATCTTCGCGGCGCAGCTGAATCGGTTACTGTCTCACAGGGCCGTCTGGATTGGAGGCCATCTCGTCATGGCGCTCGGAGTCGTGATTCCGCTCATCGTGCCGGGACTCTCGGGAATCATGATTGCGGCACTCCTCGTGGGCGGCACGTTCATGGTGATCACCATGGCGGGCATGCAGGAGGCGCGAAGGGTGGCGGGGCCTCATGCGCGTGCTCTCATGGCGGCGATGACTTCGGCGTTTGCGCTCGGCCAGATCCTGGGCCCGGTGATGGTGAGTTTTCTGGTTCAGTCGACAGGCGGTTTTGCCCCGGCATTGATCCTTGCCGCTGCAATTCTCGCCGTAAGCGCCATTTCACTGGCGCGCGCTTGATGATTATCGTTACAGCGAGGGGAGACAGAACGTGAGTGAATCGAAATGGGTTGCAGGGCAGCCCGCTTTCCAGGACCGGATGCCGCCGCTGCCTCCGGGCAAAATGACCGATGCGCAGCGCAAGGCCGCCCAAGAGATGATTGCCGGACCGCGCAAGGGCGTGAAGGGTCCCTTCGTGCCCCTTCTGCGCAGCCCGGAGCTGATGGACCGGCTGCAAAAGGTCGGAGAGTACCTGCGGTTCCGGAGCTCGCTCGAGCCGCGCATCAGCGAGTTCATCATGCTCGTCGTCTCGAGGGAATGGACCCAGCATTTTGAATGGTTCGTCCACGTGCCGCTTGGCCGCAAAGCCGGCATCTCCGAGGATACGATTGCCGCTCTTGCCGAAGGACGGCGGCCTGCAGGCATGAGCGAACACGAAGAGGTTGCCTACGATTTCTGCGAAGAGTTGCTTCGCACCAAAGGCGTCTCCGAAACCACCTATCGCCGCACGGTGACGAAGTTCGGCGAAAACGGCGTGATCGACATGATCGGCGTTGCGGGCTACTTCACGACGGTATCGATGGTAATGAACGTCGCCCATTCGCCGCCACCGGAGGACAAGTCCGTCAACGCGCTGTTTCCGTATCCGTTCTGAAGTCCGCAGTGCCCACACTAAGTGCTAAAGTTCGCCCTTTCCGCGAAAGTCCATGGCTCAATACGTCTACACCCTGCGCCGGGTCGGCAAGCTCGTGCCCCCGAAGCGCCAGATTCTCAAGAACATCTCGCTCAATTTCTTTCCCGGCGCGAAGATCGGCGTGCTCGGACTGAACGGCTCCGGGAAATCCACCCTTCTGAAGATCATGGCCGGTGTGGAGACGAACTTCGAGGGCGAAGTGATCCCCATGCCGAACATGAAGGTCGGGTTCCTGCCGCAGGAGCCGCAGCTCGACCCGGAAAAGACCGTACGCGAAGCGGTGGAGGAGGGCCTGGGCGAGATGGCGGACGCGAAGAGGCGCCTCGACGAGATCTACGCGGCGTATGCGGAACCCGACGCGGATTTCGACAAGCTCGCAGCGGAGCAAGCGAAGCTCGAGGCGATCGTCAACGCGGCTCACTCGGACAGCGCCGATCTGCAGATGGATGTCGCGGCCGACGCGCTGCGCCTTCCGCCGTGGGAGCAGAGAATCGCGCCGCTCTCCGGCGGCGAGAAGAGGCGCGTGGCGGTATGCCGCCTGTTGCTCTCCAAGCCCGACATCCTGCTGCTCGACGAGCCCACCAACCATCTCGACGCGGAAAGCGTCGAGTGGCTCGAGCAGTTTCTGCGCAGGTTTCCGGGCACGGTGGTCGCGGTGACCCACGACCGCTACTTTCTCGACAACGCGGCTCAGTGGATCCTCGAGCTCGACCGCGGCTACGGCATTCCCTGGGAAGGCAATTACTCGTCGTGGCTCGAGCAGAAGGAAAAACGCCTCGAGGTCGAGGAGAAGCAGGAGCAGGCGCGCATCAAGTCGATGCAGAAAGAGCTGGAATGGGTGCGGCAGAACCCCAAGGGCCGCCAGGCGAAGTCGAAAGCGCGGCTGGCGCGCTTCGAGGAGCTTTCCTCCTACGAATACCAGAAGCGCAACGAAACCCAGGAGATCTTCATTCCGGTCGCCGATCGTCTCGGCGATGCGGTGATCGAGTTCAAGGGCGTGAGCAAGGGGTACGGCGACCGCCTGCTCATAGACGATCTGTCCTTCACCGTGCCGGCCGGCGCGATCGTCGGCATCATCGGCCCCAACGGCGCGGGAAAGTCCACCCTGTTTCGCATGATCACGGGAAAGGAAAAAACCGATAAGGGCAGGATCGTGATCGGCCCCACTGTGAAAATGGCCCACGTGGACCAGTCGCGCGACTCGCTCGAGGCCGACAAGAACGTCTGGGAATTCATCTCGGGCGGCGCGGACATCCTCACCGTGGGCAAATTCGAGATGCCCTCGCGCGCCTACCTCGGCCGGTTCAACATCAAGGGTGCCGACCAGCAGAAGAAGCTCGGCACGCTCTCCGGCGGCGAGCGCGGCCGGGTGCACCTCGCGAAGACGATGCTCGCCGGAGGCAACGTCCTGCTGCTCGACGAGCCGTCCAACGACCTGGACGTGGAAACGCTGCGGGCGCTCGAGGACGCGCTCCTGGAATTCGCCGGCAGCGTGCTGGTCATCTCGCACGACCGCTGGTTCCTCGACCGCATCGCCACCCACATCCTCGCCTTCGAAGGCGACTCAGGAACGAGTTTCTTCACCGGCAACTACCAGGAGTACGAGGCCGACAAGGTGAAGCGGCTGGGCGAGGAGGCGGCCAAGCCCAAGCGCATCCGCTACAAGCCCCTGAAGAGGTGAGTCCGGAGTCCGTGCCGCTGCGCATCGCCATACCCGACATGGTCTCGCCGTCGTATTTCCCGGCGATCGCCGCGGTCGAACTCGGCTGCTTCGGCAAGGAGGGGCTGGAGGCGACGATCGAGCTTGTTTTCCCGGTCACGAAGACCTACGAAGCCCTGCGCGACGGCCGGCTCGACTTCGTCGGCGGCGCCGCGCACGCGCCGCTCTACGCTTTCCGCGACTGGACAGGCTGCAAGCTTCTTTGCGCGCTCTCGCAGAACATGTACTGGTTCCTCGTCGTGCGCAAGGACCTCGCCATCGAACGCGGCGACCTGCGCGCGCTCAAGGGGCTTCGCATCGGCGCCGCGCCCGGCCCCGCGGACGGCTTGAAGCGCATGCTCGTCGAGTCCGGAATCGACCCTGAGCGCGAGGTGAACATCGCGCCCGTGCCCGCGGCTGCAGGCGTGTCCTTCGGCCTGGCGGCGGCCAAGGCGCTCGAAACAGGCGCCGTGGACGGCTTCTGGGCGAACGGCATGGCAGCCGAGATCGCCTTGCGCAGTGGGCTCGGCGCGCTGGTGATCGACGCGCGCCGTGGCGACGGACCGGGGGCTTCGCGGCACTACACTTTCCCTGCGTTCGTCACGACTCAGAAATGGATCGACGAGAGCCCCGGGACGGTCGCAGCAGCGGTGCGCGCCGTCGTCGCGGCGCAGGCCGAGCTCAAGCGCGATCCCTCGCTTGCCGCAACCGCCGCGAAAAGACATTTCCCGGCGGCCGAGCTTGCCCTCATCTCCGAGCTCGTTGGGCGCGACGCGCCATACTACGATCCGGCGATTTCCCGGGAAACGGTCGACTCCCTCAACGCCTTTGCACGAGCGACCGGGCTGCTGTCCGCGGCCCCGGCTTACGAACGGGTCGTCGCGACGCAGTTTCAACCGCTGTGGAGGCGCGCCTCCTAGCCGCGTCCTTCTTCTTGTGGCCCGAAGCGCCATTGCGTAGACTGCGCACGGGATGGAGACGATACGGCAGCTCGAAGCCTTGTGGCGCTACGCGAGCTTGTGCGCGCAGGCACCGGCGAGCCTGCCAGAGTGCGATTCTTTCTGGACGGGAGCGGCCATCGTTACCGTCGCCGCCGTCGCTCTCGCCGCGCTTTATATCCTCCGGCGGATGACGAAGAACTTCTTCGCGGTGCGGGCCGAGAGGCAGCGGCTGGCCGCGGCCTCGCGCGTGGCGGACCCTGAAACCATGTCGCGATACCGGGTCGAATACGAGAAGCTCCATCCCGACCCCGCGCAGCAGGAAGGTATCGAGCGACGCATCAGACAAGCGCTCGACGAAAGAAAGTTGGAGCGGTGAACGGCAAGATGGAAAGTCCCTAGTGGACTCGTGAGGAGGGGAACCATGCCAGGCGCTAATCGGTCGATTCTCGCTGGATTCGGCGCGCTGTTCGCGCTCGGTCTGGCGGCGCAGAGCGCGCTCGCGGCGCCTTCGGGCACGCCGGTCCGCATCGGCAGCACGCTTGCGCTCACCGGGCCGCTCGCCGCGACCGGGCTGGTGCACAAGATCGTGGGCGAGCTCTATGTCGAGGAGCTCAACCGGAAGAACGGCCTGCTCGGCCGCCCCGTGGAGTGGGTGCTCAAGGACGACCAGTCGCGGCCCGACCTCGCGCGCACGCTCTACGAGCAGTTGATCACCGTCGACAAGGTCGACCTGATCATGGGCCCGTACGCGACGGCGAACATTCTGTCTGCGATGGGCGTCGCGCAGCGCTACAACAAGGTGCTCATCCACCACACCTTCGGCACGCCGAGCCTGGCGAAATACGACATGCAATTTCCGACCGGCGGGCTGGCGGGCGATCCGGACAACACGATACCCAAGCTCGTCTTCGACGCGCTCGCGGCTTCCGCGAAGCCGCCGAAGTCGGTGGCAGTCGTCACCAGCAAATTCCCTTCGGTGCACTTCATTTCCCTTGGCGCACGCGAGGCGGCAAAGAAGCGCGGGCTTCGCGAAGCCGCCTTTCTCGAATGGGATTTCGGCAACCGCGACTTCGGCCCCATCGCCGCACGGCTGAAAGACGCGAAACCCGATTTCGTCTGGGTCGGCGGCCTCGGGCTCGAGGGAAATCTGCTGATCGACGCGATGCGCAAGATCGACTATATGCCGCCGCTGCATTTCCACCTGTTTCCCGCCCCCGGCCCGCTGCTGAAAGCGCCCGGCGGGGAAAACGCGCTCGCGGCGACGACTTTCGAGGAACACCCGCCGTTCACCGACAACCCGGTGGCGGTCGAGTTCATCCGGCTCTATCACGAGCGCGCTGCCAAGGCCGGGTTGCCCGACACCTCGGTCGAGAATCAATCGGCCATTTCGTATTCCTCCTGGCAGACGCTCGAGGCGGCCGTCACGGGGGCGAAGAGCATCGACGACAAGGCCATCGCGCAATGGCTGAAGAAGAATCCCGTGGACGCCATCGTCGGCAGGCTGCGCTGGGACGGGCCGTTCAACTACATCTATGGCACCGATCTCTACAAGGTGAAGCAGAACCAGAACGGCAAGTGGGTCGTCATCTGGCCGAAGGAATTCACCGCGCCGGGCGCCCGGCTGATCACGCCCTGACCTTGTACCGTCATTCCCGCGAAAGCGGGAATCCAGTGACTTTGCGGCTTAAACGACACTGGATTCCGGATCGCGCTTTGCGCGTCCGGAATGACGACGCTCAATAGCCCGATGGCCCTGCCGAGCCTCACGCTCCTCGGCCAGTCGCTGCTTTCGGGCCTTTTCATCGGGGCGCTGTACGGGTTGCTCGGCCTCGGCCTGAGCCTCTGCTGGGGAATGCTGCGCCAGATCAACCTGGCGCATTTCGCGCTCGCTTTTCTCGGCGCCTATCTCACCTATCAGCTGGCGGGCGCCGGCATGGACCCGCTTGCGACGCTCGCCGTCGTCGTTCCCTGCTTCTTCGCCCTCGGCGTGCTCATGCACTGGGTGTTTGCGCGCTTCTCGGTGAGCGCCTTCAATTCGCTGCTCGTCACCTTCGGGCTCACCGCCATCATCGAGGCGCTGATCCAGTGGATCTGGACCGCCGACTTCCGCCGCATGGAGTCTGCATACGGCGAGGTCAAGTTCCGCGTCGGCGCGCTCTACGTCGGGCTTCCGGAGCTGCTGACCCTGGGGATGGCGGTCGCGCTGTCGCTCCTCACCTGGGTCTGGCTCCGCTACACGTATTCGGGAAAGGCGATGCGAGCGATCGCCGAGGATGCCCCCATCGCCGCCGCCTTCGGCGTGAACGTGCGCGGGCTCTCACTCATGCTCTCGGGACTGTCCGCGGCCTTTGCAGGCGTTGCAGGCCTGTGCCTCGCGCTCAGCTACACGCTGGCGCCGGGGCAGATTTACGCCTGGCTGGGCGTGGTGTTCGCCGCGGTGATGCTCGGCGGTCTCGGCAATCCGCTCGGACCGCTGGTCGCCGGAATCGTGATCGGCGTGTCCGAAGCGCTGACCATGGCGTTCACTGCGCCGGCCTGGGCGCCGCTCGTGTCCTTCTCGCTCCTGATCGTCGTGCTGCTCGCCCGGCCGGAGAGAATCTAGCAATGCGCCGCCGCGCACTGGCCGGATTCGCCGCGGCCGGCCTCGCGCTCTCGGCGGTGCCATTCTTCGGGCTGCCGGCGTTCTACGAATCGTTTCTCTACCTCGTGTTCCACTGGATCGTGCTCGCGGTGTCGTGGAACATCCTCTCCGGCTACTCGGGCTACTTCTCCTTCGGCCACGGCGCGTTCTTCGGCGCCGGGATGTATACGACGGCGACGCTCGCGACCAAGGCCGGCGTTCCGTTCCTGTGGACGCTGCCCGCCGCGGCGCTCGTCGCCGCCGCCTTCGGGATCGCGCTCGGGGCGGTGGTGTTCCGCCTCCCGCGGCTGCGCGGCGAGCTCTTCGCCCTGCTCACGCTCGCGGTGACTTTCGTGCTCGCGACGATCGTGCTCAACACCCCCATCGACGGCGGGCCCGGCCTGGTCCTGAGCGCGGTGCCGCTGCCCGCGATCGGGCCTTCGCCCTCGTCCACGTTCTACCTGCTCGGGCTCGCCCTGGCGCTCGCCACGCTGTGGATCGCCCGCGAGATCCAGCGCTCGAAGCTCGGCACGGGCCTCTTCGCCATCCACGACGACGAGGACGTCGCCGAGGTGCTGGGCGTGCCGACCTATCGCTACAAGCTCGCCGCATTCGGCGTGTCCTGCGGGCTCGCCGGCGTCGCGGGCGGAATCCAGGCGATGTTCATCTCCTACGTGACCGTGGGCGAGACGTTTTCGATCGCCGTGCCGCTCTACGTCGTTCTGATGAGCGTGCTCGGCGGCTCGCGCCACTGGTTCGGGCCCGCGGTCGGCGCGGCGGTGGTCACCGCGCTGCTCTACGCGTTCACCGCGAGCGACTACGCGGTGGCCGGCCGCGCCGCGGTCGGGATGATCCTGATCCTCGTGATCCTGTTCCTGCCCGAAGGCATCTTCGGGCAGGCGGTGCGGGCGCTAGATCGCCGGCGTGTCTCCGCAGCGCCGGCGATCGATGCAGCCGATCTTCCGGCGCCGGCCGCCGCTGCGCCGGGAAAAGGGGAAGGCAAAACGCTGCTTGAGGCGCGCGGACTGAGCAAGGCTTTCCACGGCGTGCAGGCGCTCGCCGGAGTCGATCTCGAGGTGCGGCGCGGCGAGATACTGGGACTCGTGGGTCCGAACGGCTCCGGCAAATCGACGCTGATCAACGTGGTGAGCGGCCATTTTCGTCCCGACTCGGGCCGCATCCTCTTCGAGGGCCGCAACCTCGCGGCGCTGCAAGCGCACCGCATCGCGCGCACCGGGCTTGCACGCACTTACCAGATCCCGCGGCCGTTCGCGCACCTCTCGGTGCTCGAGAACGTCGCGCTGCCCGCCATGTTCGGCCGCGACGCGCTCCCCCGCGCGGAGGCGGAGCGCGAGGCGCGCCGCTGGCTCGCATTCACCGGCCTTGCCGCGAAGGCGACGGCGCTGCCCGGCGAGCTCAACCTGCATCAGCGGAAATTCCTCGAGCTCGCCCGCGCGCTCGCTTCGCGCCCGGGGCTGCTCCTGCTCGACGAAGTGTTCTCCGGCCTGACCCACGCCGAGATCGACGACGCCATCCGCCTCATCCGCGCGATCCGCGCGCAAGGAGCGACCATCGTGTTCGTCGAGCACGTCATCCGTGCCGTGATGGAGCTCACCGACCGCATCGTCGTGCTCAGCTACGGCCGCGTCATCGCCCAGGGTGATCCGCGCGCGGTGATGAGCGAGCCGGACGTGGTCGCCGCCTACCTCGGGAAGCCCCATGCTTGAAGTCGAGCGCATCCAGGTTTCCTACGGCGCGGCGCCGGCGATCTCGGAGGTGTCGCTGCGCATCGCCCCGGGCGAGCTCGCGTGCGTGGTCGGCCCGAACGGCGCGGGCAAGACCACGCTCATCAACGCGATCGCCGGCCTGCACCGCATCGAGGCCGGCGCGCTCAAGCTCGACGGCCGCGACCTGTCGCGCCTGCCGCGCCACGCGTTTTGCGGCGAAGGAATCGCCATCGTGCCCGAGGGGCGGCGGCTCTTTGCCGGCATGAGCGTGCGCGAGAACCTCGAGCTCGGCAGCTACAGGCTCGCAGCGCGCGCGCGGCGCGGCGAATCGCTCGAGCGGGTCTGCGAGACCTTCCCGATCCTGCGCGAGCGGCTCGAGCAGCCGGCGGGCACGCTCTCCGGCGGCCAGCAGCAGATGCTCGCGATCGGGCGCGCGCTGATGGCCCGGCCGCGCCTGCTCCTGCTCGACGAGCCTTCGCTCGGTCTCGCCCCGGCGGTCGTGCTCGCCGTGTTCGACGTGATCAAGGAAATCAACGCGGGCGGCGTCGCAGTTCTGCTCGTCGAGCAGAACGCGGCCCTGGCGCTCGAGATCGCCGCGCGCGCCTACGTGCTCGAGGAGGGCCGCATCGCCGCCGAGGGCCGGCCGGAGGAGCTGCTCGTGCAGCCGCACATCCGCCGCGCCTACCTCGGATGAGGTGCTAGTATTTGCGAGAGGATGATCGAAAGAGGAGAACGCCGATGCCCTTCGTGAAAGTCACCGACCTCGCCTATGGGCGGCTGCAGTCGCCCAGCTTGGATGAAGCCGAGGAATTCCTCACCAACTTCGGCATGGTCCGCTCCGAGCGGACCCCGAACGCGCTCTACATGCGCGGCACCGATCCCGCCCACCACCTGCACGTAACCCACCTCGGGCCGTCGAAATTCATCGGCCTCGCATTCTTCGTCGAGAGCGAGGCCGACCTGAAAAAGTTCGCCAAGGCGCCCGGCGCTTCCGGCATCGAGAACCTCGACGAGCCCGGCGGCGGCAAGCGCGTGCGCATCGACGACCCTCACGGCTACCAGATGGAAGTGATCTGCGGCATGAAGAAGCTCAAGCGCCTGCCGACGCGCAAGAACGTGCTCAACTGGGGCGACAAGAAACTGCGGCGCGCCGGCGAGCTGATGCGCCTGGATCGCGGGCCTTCGCAGGTGAAGCGCATCGCCCACGGCGTCATCATGACTCAGAACGCAAGCGAGAGAACCAAGTGGTATCGCGAGATGTTCGGCTTTCTCTGCTCGGACGACGTCTACGCCGGCCCCAAGGACAACATCATCGCATCGTTCAACCGCTGCGACCGCGGCAAGACCTTCGTCGATCACCACGTATTCCTGTGCCTCGAGGGACCGAAGACGGGGCTGAATCACCTCTCTTTCGAAGTGCAGAGCATCGACGACGTCATGCTCGGCCACGAGTATTTGCGCGAAACCGGCAAGTACCAGCATGTATGGGGCATCGGGCGGCACGTCCTCGGCAGCCAGATCTACGACTACTGGAAGGATCCGTGGGGCCGGGTGCACGAGCACTGGGCCGACACCGATGTGCTCAACGCCAGTGTACCGCCCAACCTGATCAGCCGAGACGAGCTGGCCGGCCCCTGGGGCGGCCCTCCGCCGGAGAAGTTCATGCACCACGCGTCGGCGTAATCCGGAATTAGCCCCCACCCCAACCCTCCCCCGCCTGCGTGGGAGGGGGCACAGCACGATAACCGTGGGCGG
>DATHJM010000022.1:0-2655 GCA_035489775.1 Burkholderiales bacterium | reverse complement strand
AGCGCTTCAATCGCGTCTTCAAGCGCACGACTGATCGCTACGTAAGCACATCGCGGCTCGCGATTCGGAAGGGCGCGGTCAGCATGGCGTTGCTCGTCATCTTCGCGCTGCTCGCAGGCCTCTTCGGTTCGCGGCTGTCGTCCGGCTTTTTGCCCGAAGAAGACCAGGGCTACTTGTACGGCTCGCTCGCGCTGCCTTATGCCGCCTCGATGGAGCGGACCGGCGATGCGGCCCGCAAAGTCGAACAAGCGTTGCTCAACACGCCGGGGGTGGCTCACGTCACCAGCGTCATCGGGTTCAACCTGCTCAGCACCGTCCAGACAACCTTCAACGCTTTCTTCTTCATCACCCTTAAACCGTGGGACGAACGGACCGCGCCTAACGAGCAGTACGCCGCCCTCAAGCAAACCATCAACAAAAAGCTCGCAGCCATCCCCGAGGGAATCGGATTCTCGTTCCCGCCGCCGGCGATCCCCGGTATCGGCACCTCCGGAGGCGTCACTTTCATGCTCGAAGACCGCGCCGGCCGCGACCCGGCGTTCCTCGGCGAAAACCTGAACCGTTTTCTCGAGGCCATCCGGAAGCGGCCGGAGATCGCGTCCGCGACGAGCACGTTCCTGCCGTCTGTGCCGCAGGTCTTCATCGATGTCGATCGCGACAAGGTCCTCAAGCAGGGCGTCGACCTCACCCAGGTCAGCCAGACGTTGCAGACTTTCATGGGCGGTTACTTCGTGAACTACTTCAATCGGTTCGGCCGGCAATGGCAGGTGTTCGTTCAAGCCGAAGGCGAGTTCCGGACCAAGGCGGAAAACGTCGGACTGTTTCATGTTCGCAATGCAAACAACGAAATGGTCCCGCTCAGCACAGTGACGAGCGTGCAAACGCGCGCCGGCCCGGAGTTCACGATCCGTTTCAATCTTTACCGGGCCGCACAGATCAACGCCGCCGCCGCCCCGGGATTCAGCTCGCGCGACGCCATGAACGCGCTCGAGCAGACCTTCGCGGAAACGATGCCGGCCGAGATGGGCTACGACTATGCCGCCATGTCGTTCCAGGAAAAGAAAGCACAGGAAAGCGTGCCGCCGAGCGTGGTCTTCGGCGTGTCGTTGCTCTTCGTCTTTCTCATTCTCGCCGCGCTCTACGAAAGCTGGACCCTGCCGTTCAGTGTTTTGCTAGGCACACCGATCGCGGTCTTCGGTGCGTTCGCCGCGCTTTGGGCGCGCAACATGGAGAACAATGTCTATGCGCAGATCGGCCTCGTGATGTTGATCGGGCTTGCCGCGAAGAACGCGATCCTGATCGTCGAGTTTGCGAAGCTCTCTTACGAGCGCGGCACCCCACTGCTGGAGGCAGCCCTCGAAGGCGCGCGCCTTAGACTGCGTCCCATCATCATGACATCGTTCGCCTTCATTCTCGGCTGCGTCCCGCTCTGGCGCGCCTCGGGAGCGGGCGCTGTCGGCAGACGCGTCATGGGCACGACCGTGATCGGCGGGATGCTGGCCGCGACGCTCATCGCGATCTTCCTGATCCCCGTGATGTTTTACGTCATCGAGCGTTTCGCGACCAACCGGAAGCAAGGCGAGAACGCGAGTCCGGTTGAAACCGCGGCGATTAGCTAACAAGGAGGCCAACGTGGAAATCAAAAGAAATGGTTCGCAACCATCCAGCAAAGGACCGGCTGATTATTTTACCGGCACGGTCCGCATCGACCCGCTCCTCGAGGCGCCCGCGCCTGCGCGGGTTCGCGGCGCGAGTGTGACCTTCGAGCCGGGAGCGCGCACCGCCTGGCACACCCATCCGCTTGGCCAGACGTTGATCGTCACCGCCGGTTGCGGCCGCGCGCGCCGCGAAGGCGGACCGATTGAAGAGATTCGGCCCGGCGATGTCATCTGGATCCCGCCCGGCGAGAAGCATTGGCACGGCGCGGCGCCGACTACGGCCGTCACGCATATCGCCATTCAAGAAGCGCTCGATGGCAAAGCCGTCGAGTGGATGGAGAAGGTGAGCGACGAAGACTATCGCGCGTGAAGGCTTTCACGCGCGAAAGCTCCAAGCTCCAAGCTCCAGAGAATACTCAAATCCCAATATCCAAAATGCAGCCCAGTCTTCCGCTGTAGTCGCGGCGCTCAGTCGCCGCGTTTGCCTCAGCTTCGCGTGATCGGTCTTCCTGTAGCGGCGGGTGTCCTCACCCGCAGATGTTTTGTGCGGCTGAGGACAGCCGCCTCTACACCGCCACGCGCCGAGGAGTGCCGAGGTTTGGCAGCAGCGCGGTGAGCAACCCGATTAGCGGCAAGTAGGAGCAAACGTAGAACACAAAAGGAATGCCGCGCCGATCGGCTATTGCGCCGAGCACGGCGGAGCCGATCCCGCCCAGTCCGAAGGCCAATCCGAAAAAGAGTCCGGACATCGTGCCGACTTTGCCGGGGACCAGTTCCTGCGCGTAAACGAGAATGGCGGAGAAGGCCGAGGCGAGGATGACGCCGATGATCGCGCTTAGCACCGCGCACCAGAAAAGATTTGCGTAAGGGAGTGCGAGCGCGAATGGCGCGACCCCGAGGATCGAGACCCAGATGACAGCTTTGCGCCCGATCCGGTCACCGACCGGGCCGCCGAGAAATGTGCCGGCGGCGATGGCGGCGAGGAAAATGAAGAGAT
>DATHJM010000021.1:0-8703 GCA_035489775.1 Burkholderiales bacterium | reverse complement strand
CAGCTCGTCGAGCTCACCGTCCATCTTCAGGATCTCGATGATGGCCATGCGACCCCGATAACCCTGATAGTCGCACTGGTCGCAGCCGACGGCGCGGTACAGCGTCGGCGGACGATCGGCCCGCGCTCCCACCATGCTGCACTCACCGGCGCTCGCCTGGTGAGCCTGCTTGCAATGCTTGCACAATTTGCGGACCAGGCGCTGCGCGACGACGCCGATGATGTTGCCGGCGAGGACATCCGGGACGATGCCGATGTCGAGAAGCCGCGGAATCGCGCCGGCCGCCGAATTGGTGTGCAGGGTCGAATAGACCTGGTGGCCCGTCATCGCGGCGCGGAACGCCATCGTGGCCGTGTCCTCGTCGCGAATCTCGCCGACCAGGATCACATCGGGGTCCTGCCGCATGAGCGAGCGGATGCCGTTGCCGAAATCCATCTTGGCGGCCTCGTTGATCGAGGTCTGCCGGATCAGTGTCATGGGATATTCGACCGGATCCTCCAGCGTCATGATGTTGAGGCCGTCGTTGTTGATGTGGTTGAGCACCGAATAGAGCGTCGTCGTCTTGCCGCTGCCGGTGGGGCCGGTGACGAGGATGATGCCTCGGGCCGCGCGATCATTTTCTTGAGAAGCTGAAGCTGAGCCGCTTCGAGCCCCAAGCCGTCGAGCGGAACGATCCCTTTCTGCCGGTCGAGAATGCGCAGCACGATGTTCTCGCCGTGCGTGGTCGCTTGCGACGAGACGCGGAAATCGACCGCGCGGCCCGTGAGCATCAGCGAAATGCGCCCGTCCTGCGGGGCGCGTGTTTCGGCGATGTTCATCTTCGACATCACCTTGATGCGCACTGCCATGGCCGGCCAGTATGTCTTGTGGAGGGACCTTATCTGCCGCAGCACCCCGTCGATGCGATAGCGAATGCGCAGAAAACTCTGCTCCGGCTCGAAGTGGATGTCGGAAGCGGCCCGCTCGACGGCGTCCGCGAGAAGCGCCGAAATGAGGCGCACGACCGGTTGCGAATAAGCGTCGCCGGATGCCTGCAGGCTCTGGTAATCGATCTCGCCGGTCTCGATCTCGTGCAGGATGCCGTCGATCGAAAAATCGTGGCCGTAGTACTGGTCGATGGCCCGGCCGATTTCGCCCTCGCCCGCGAGCCGCGTCTCGAGCGCAAACTCTCCGCGCAGCTGCGCCCGCACCTGGTCCAGCGCAACGATGTTGTTCGTGTCGGCAATCGCGATGATGAGCTTGCGCGCCTCGCGGTCGAGCGCGACCGGGAAGATGGTGTGTCGCTTGGAGAACTCGCGCGGCACGAGCTTCAGCGCCATCGAGTCGACGACGATCTGCGTGAGGTCCACGCTCTGCAGGCCGAGCTTTTCGGACAAGGCATCGCGCAGCGTCGCCTCGGACACAAAGCCGAGATTTACGAGGAGCTTCCCGACCGGTTGATGGGTCTTGAGCTGCTCGAGCAGCGCGATCCGGAGCTGATCCTCGGTAAGGATCCCCTGCGAAATCAAAATCTGCCCGATATGGCGCTTGGCCTGCGGGGAGACCGTCTGGGCGCTGAGGCGCGGGGAGTTCATCGAGAGCGCTATTTGCTCAGCTCCTGCACGCGCAGCCGCGCCTGGGCGGGGTTGAAAGTCGCCGCGCGCTGGTCGGTCAGAGCAAGCGCTCGCTGGTAATACTCGAGCGCCAGTTTTCCCTGGTGCAGCTGGTCGAGGCTGACGGCGAGATTGAAGGCGTAGTCGGCATTTTCCGGATCGACCGAATGGGCTTTGAAATACGCCGCCTGGGCTTCGGTCCAGCGCGACTGCTGCGCATACTGATTGCCGAGCGAGAAATGCAGATGCGCGGCCTCCGGCTGGCTTGCGATGAGGCTTTTCAAGCGGCTCTCCGAAGCCACCGGGTCGAGCTGGCCGCGCAGCGAGATGAGGCTTGCCGCCGCGCGGCTGTCGCGCGGATCGATTTCGAGCAGCCTGAGATAACGCGCTTCGGCCGAGTTGAGCTGGCCGCTGCGCACGTCGATGGCCGCGAGCCCGAACAGCGCGTCGCGGTTGGTCGGCTCGCGCGCGAGCGCCCGCTGGTAAGCGTCGCGTGCGACGGCGAGATCGTTCCTCTGGAACGCCTGGTAGGCCTGTTCGACCAGCGGATCAACGGCGAGTGTGGGGGCATTGATCGCGATAGGCGCGAGCGCTTCGCCTGCTCCCGGCGAAACGGCCCCGGTCGGAGATTCGGGCCGCGGCGGCGCCGAAGGCCCAGAGGCAAGCACCCTCGGACGCGGCGGACGCGCCGGCTGTATGGGAGGGATTCCGGGAACTGCGGTGCGCGCCGGAGTGGGCACGGAAGCCTGCGGCTCCTGCGCGGGAGGAGGGGGTGCCACGGCGGGTTGCAAAGGTGCTGCCACGGGGGCGGTTGCGGATTGAGCGGGCGTTGCGACCGGGCGGGCTTGTATTTCCGGGGGAATACTGTATTTCGGGCGCATTTGCCACCATACGTAGCCCCCGTAACCCAATCCGACCAGGACGAGCGCGCCGAGGGTGAGATAGAACGGCAGACGCGGGTTGTAGTCCATCTCCTTCACCTGAAAAAGCTGTTGGGCTTGCGCGCGCTCGCCGGTGCGCGCGAATTCGTTCGTCGAAGGGATCGACTGCGAGGCAGGCTCGAATTTTTCCTGTTCCTGCAGGGAAAATTCGGGCCTTGCCCCCGCCGTCTCCGCGGCCTTCGTTTCCGAGGAGGGCAAATCGTCGGTGAGAATCTCCAGCGGCTGCCTGATATCGGGCAGTCTCTCTCGGGTGATCACCCGGGTTGCCGGCGCGGACAGCGAAGGCTCGGGCTCCGGAGGGGGCGTCTCCGCCTTGGCGATCTGCTTGGCGAGCTCGGCTTTTTTCAGCGCTTCGAGGAGCAGGCTCATCTTGAGAACTCGGGTGACCCCGCCTTGCCGGGGTTGGGCCGCGAAATGAAGTTTTCGCCTGGAAGCATCTCGCGGAAAGCGCGGAAGTCCCCGTCGATGCTCGGATCCCTTACCACGATGGGGCGCAGAAAAACTACGAGCTCGGTCTTGGTGTTGTTGCGGTTGCGCGAGCTGAAGAGCGAACCGATGATCGGGATGGAGTTGATGATCGGAATCGTGTCTTCGATGTCGTTGACCGAGTCCTCGATCAATCCTCCCAGCACGGCAATTTGCCCGCTGTTGACCTTGATCAGCGATTCCATCTCACGCATGCGCAACTGCGGCACTCGATTGGGAATGATAAGCGCCGGGTTGGGGTCGTTCACGAACGTGACCACGCGCGTCGTCGAGGGCTTTACGTTGAGGAGGATCGTGTCGTCGCCGCTGATCTGAGGGGTCACGTTCATCACGAACCCGACTGGCACAGTGACCGGGGTTGTATTGGTCGCGACTGTTGGGAGTGAATTTGTGGTTCCGGGAACTACAGTCACTTGAACGTTGAAATAGACGATGTTGTCGACGACCCGAAGCAGGGCGGTCTGGTTGTTGAGCACCGACAGCTTCGGACTCGAGAGCACCCGCACGTTCCCGAAGGACTCGAGCAATTGGAGAACGCCGGCGATGTTCGTTCCTCTCGAGACGGCGAGCGTGAGAAGGTTCGGGAACGCGGGAGCGCTGGGAAGGAGTCCCGGAGCCGTTACGTTAATTCCGGGCGGAAACTGAGGGGTCGTCGTAACGTTTCCAGAGGAAATTTGGTTGCCTGAGATGGTTGTGAGCCCCCGCGTACGCAGGGCCGACCAGTCGATGCCCTGCTGATACTGGTTGTTCAGCTGCACTTCGGCAATCGTCGCTTCGATCAGCACCTGGCGCTTCACGTTTGCCATTACCTGATCGAGAAATTCCTGGATCTTTTCGTGCTGCCGCGAGGTCGCACGGACGATGACGAGGCTCGCTTCGGCGTTGATCATCACCGCCGCCGCTTCCCGGAAGTTGACGTTCGGCGCGGTCGGCGCCGGGGGAGCGGTTCCGGGCGCGCCCGTTACTACCTGGAGAAGGGTCGGCTGAGGGGTGCCGGTGGGCAAGACCTTGTCGGTCTCGTGCAGGATGTCCTTGATGTTCTTTTCCAGCGTGGCCCAGAACTTGTTGTTGGAAGTATTGAGTACCATGGTACTGGAGCTGTTGCCACCGCCCGCCCCGCCTGTGGCCCCGCCGCCTCCGGCGCTCCCGGCCCCGGTGCCGATCTGCGAGGAGACGCCGACCGTCCCCGTGGAGGTGCGCTCCATGTTGACGTAATCGATTCGATAAGTGTGCAGATACGGAGAATCCGGCATCACGATGAGATTGGGGCCGTCCAGTTCCCAGCGCATGTCGGCCTGCTTGGAAATACGCGTCAGAAGCTGCGGCAAAGTCTGCTCGATCGCATTGAGCGTGACCGTTCCCGTGATTCCCGGGTGAACGTCTATGTTGAGCTTGGCGTCGCGCGCGAGAGCGAACAGCAGTTCCTGCACTTTGACGCCATTGACTACGACGCTGTAGGTCTCGGGCCGCGCCGTGGGCTTGGGTTTGGGCAGGATCGTGGAGATTTGTACGGGAGACGGCACGGTTCCGGAAGGCGCCGGCTCCTCGGCGCGGAGGTGCGTGTCCGATTGGGGAATCGGCGCATGGGCGCACGCGCCTAGCACGAACACAACTCCCGCCAGCGAAATACGTCGCAAGGTGGCCTCCGATTTCCTTTCTAACCTAGCCTGGCACATTTTTCCGAAGCAGTATAACAGTACCAGGTAACAAGCTGATTTAACAAACCAAAAGAACTCCGATGCCGCTTATTTCACGGATTCGACTTTGCGCCGATCCGGCCTGTGGCGCCTCGGGCCGGGATTCGCCAGGCTCGCCGGGTAAAGAGCCGCGAGACTCCGCCGCTACTGGCGATTCTGGCTGCGCATTCTCTCCACGCTTCGATAGTACGGATGGTACGCGGAAATCAGCGGCGGCAGCCCTCTTATGGCGGCCAGCGCTTGGTCCGGGCTCGTGTAGGATCCGTAGGCGACACGGTAGTGCTGCTGGCCGTCGATCTTCACGCTGTAGACGAATAGCTCGCCGACCGGCAGGATTCTAGATGTTCGAAGCAAGAAGTCTTCTAGTTGCCCTAGTTCTTTTGAATTGACAATGGCCAACTGGATTGCGTAGCGATTTCCAGGCGCGCTCCTGAGCCACTCCTGGGTTGCGGCAAAGCGCCCCCGGGCGAGGTCCCCCCGCGCGGGAGGCAGTGGCTGCGCGGGCGCCGGGGCTTCCGCGCTTCGTTTGAGCGCCGAAGCATCCGCGCTCGCGGACAGGGACAAGCCCGAAACAAGGGGCATCGCCGCTTTCGCGGACGGAGCGGGCGTTTCGGCCGCGGCGCTGCTCGCAGCGGCCGGCGGAGGACCGGGCGCAACGCTTGGCGGACCGCCCGAAAGGAGCATGTGTGTTCCCCATCCGAGCGCAAGGCCCGCGGCGAGCGCAGTCGCGCCGATCCAGATCCTTTGCATGCTGGTCCGAGTTCGATAGAACTCGGTGTCGCGCACGGCCCTTCTGGCCTCGGCCTGGGTGACGGCATGGGTGCCGGCCGCGTAGGCCGCAAGCAGGGCCTTGTCCGAAAGAATGTTGACGCGGCGCGTGAGACCCTGTGAGGCGCGTGCGATGAGCTTGATCGCTGTCGGATTGAAAACCTTGGGACCGCGGTAGCCCGCGGCGCGCATGCGAAAGTCGATGTAGTTCTCGATGTCGCTGCGCACTAGGGGCTCCAGGTGAAAGCTTTGCGTGATGCGCTCCCTCAGCTGGCGCATGCCGGCCGTGTCGAGGTGCTCGTCGAGTTCAGACTGCCCGAAGAGCACGATCTGCAGCAGCTTGTGGCGGTTCGATTCGAGATTCGACAACAGTCGGATCTCCTCGAGCGTTTCGTCGGGCATCGCGTGGGCTTCATCGATCAGCACCACCACCCGGCGGCCTTCGCCGAAGAGCCGGATGAGATGCTCCTGCAGTACCCGAAGAATGCGCGGTCCTTTTTCCAGTTGGAGCTTCAGCTCGTCGCCGATTGCGAACAGGATTTCGTCGCGCGACAGCGACGGATTGGCGAGATAGATGGTTTCGACCGTCGGAGGCAGCCGTTCCATCAGCACCCGGCACAGCATCGTCTTGCCGCTGCCGACCTCCCCGGAGACCTTGACGATGCCTTCGTCATGGGTAATGGCGTAGAGCAGGGCTTCGAGCGTCGCCCCGCGGTTGGCGCCCTGAAAGAAGAAATCGGTGTCGGGAGTGATGCGGAACGGCGGTTCTTTCAACCCGAAATGGTCTAGATACATCGAGTCCCCTCCCGGAGCGGGCCGCCGGCCCTATTGCTGCTTTTGCGCCGATTCCATGCGGGAATACAACGTCGTGCGGTTGATGCCGAGCATTTTGGCCGCCTGGCTGACGTTGCCTCGCGTGAGCTTCATCGCCGCCTCGATATAGCCCTGTTCCCAGGCCTTGAGCATCTCGTCGAGATTGAAGCTGCGCTCGCGCTGCAGGTGGCGCTGCGCCTGCTCGACGAGTGTCCCCGGATCCGACGGCAATCCGGGTCCCCCGTCGCCCTGCGCTTCCAGATCGAACTCGGGCTCGAGTTCAGCGAGGGACAGCTTCTGTCCTGCGTACTTTGTGGTCAGCCGGATGACGACGTTTCGCAGCTCGCGCACGTTGCCGGGAAAGTGATAGTCTCGCCAGGCCTTTTGCGCCGTATCGTCCAGCGCAAAAGGCGTGAGCTTCGCCTGCTCCGCGTAGAATTTGCGGTAATGCTCGAGCAGCAGCGAGCAGTCGTCGTCCATCTCGCGCAGCGACGGCACCTGGATCGTGAACACCGACAGCCGGTGATACAGGTCGGCGCGGAAATTCCCTTTCCTGATTTCCTGGCGCAGGTCGCGATTGGTGGCGGCAATGACCCGCGCACGGGAGAATCGCTGCTGCGTCTCGCCGACGCGCTGGAACTCGCCGTTCTCGAGCACGCGCAGAAGCTTGGCTTGCAGTTCGAGCGGCAGCTCGCCGATCTCATCGAGAAACAGCGTTCCGTCGCTCGCGTCCTCGAAATAGCCCGATTTGTTCTGCGTCGCACCGGTGAAGGCGCCCTTGGTGTAGCCGAACAACGTAGGTTCGACCAGAGTCGGCGCGATCGCCGCGCAGTTGAGCGCAAACCACGGCTTCACGCGCCTCCAGGAAAGGCGATGGAGCAGGTTCGCCACCACTTCCTTGCCGGTTCCCGATTCGCCCTCGATGAGCGCCGGGAAGGGCGAGTCGGCGTACTGGCTGATTTGGCTCTTCAGCTTTTGCAGTGCGGGGCTCTTGCCGATCAAAGGATCGGCCTCGGCGATCCCTTCCCCCGAGATCTCGGCGGCGCGAAACTGCAGGGCGTGCAGCAGGATCTTTTTGAGATTCTCCGGATCGCAGGGCTTGGCGACGAACTCGGCGGCGCCGAGCGTTCGCGCGTGCCTCGCGTTGGCAGCGTCGTTCTGGCCCGATAGCACCAGGATCTTCATGGTCGGAGAATGCGCGAGCAAGTCGCTGATCAGCTGGAAGCCCTCGTCGGGCCGGTGGGGCATGGGAGGCAGCCCGAGATCGACCAGCGCGAGCTGCGGCGCCTCGTCGAGCTGCCTCAGCAGACTCACGGCGTGCTGACGCGAATCGCTCACCATGACCTCGAAATCCTTCCCGAGGGCGTAGGACAGGGTCTCGGTGATGAGCGGATCGTCGTCGACGATCAGCAGGCTGGGACGGGGATCTTCAGGCATGAGCTTCGATGCATTTCAGGAAGGCGCGCTCCAGCGACGATTCCCCGTGGCGTTCGCACAATCCGCGAGGCGCGCCGGTATAAGCGAGCGTTCCCCGGTGCAGCACGGTCATGTCGTCGCAGATTTCCTCGATGTCGGCGAGCGAATGCGAGGTGAAAAGCAGGGTTCGCCCCTCCGACATGAGCTTGAGGATCAGGTCCTTCGCGCGGGCACGCGCCTTGGGGTCCAGGCCGCTCATCGGTTCGTCCAGGACGTAGAGATCGCGCTCCGAAAGAAAGCAGGCGGCGAGCCCAAGCTTCTGGGTCATGCCCTTGGAATAGGTGCGCACCGGCTTTTCCAGAGCGGCCTCGTCCAGGTCGAGCGCGGCGAACATCGCGCGGACGCGCTCCTCTTCGTATCGCCGTCCGAACAGGCGCAGCATCATCGCTATGAACTCGCGACCGGTGAGGAAATAAGGAGCGATGAACCGCTCGGGCAGAAACGCGAGGCGGGCGCGCGCCTGCGGGCGGCGATGCGCGACCCCGTGGACTTCGATCGAGCCCGAGTCGAGGTCGCAAAAGTCGAGCAGGCACTTGATCAGCGTGGTCTTGCCGGCGCCGTTCACACCGGCCAGGCCCAGGCACTTGCCCGGGGAAACATCGAGATCGATCCCGCGCAGCACTTCGGCGCGCCCGAAGCTCTTGTTCACTGCGCGGAATCGGACTAACGTCTCGGGCATAAGACGGGCAAGCCCCTCGTAGGGAGGCGTCGATGATAGCGCAAAGACGGCGCCCTTTCACGCCGGATCTGCGGGCGCCGCACACGGGCGATGGAATGCGATCCCAATGTTGCCGCGCACTTTTCTAGTGCTAGAATTCGCCCTTCGCGTATTCCAAGCGGGACACCGTGGCGACAAGCAATCTCGTCGAGGTCGACAACGTCACGTTCAGCTACGACGCGCGCCGGGTTCTGAAGGACATCAACCTCGTC
>DATHJM010000020.1:0-3405 GCA_035489775.1 Burkholderiales bacterium | reverse complement strand
AGATGAAGGACCACGTCGTGCTGGTCGAGAGCCCGCTGTACGACGAACGCGCGCTGCCGGTGTTCGAAGCGGTGAAGAAACTCGTCCCGGGCAAGCCGATCCGCTACGTCGTCAACTCCCACACCCATTTCGATCACGCGGGGGGACTGCGCGCGGCGGCCGCCGAAGGCGCGACGATCATCACCCAGTCGCAGAACAAGCCCTACTTCGAAAAGGCCTTCATCATCCCGAACCGCATCGCCCCGGACGCGCTCGCGAAATCGGGCAAGCAACCTAAGATCGAAGGCGTGGGCGAGAAGCGCGTCCTTACCGACGGTGCGCGCACGATCGAGATCCATCGCCTGAAGAACAGCGTGCACACCGACACCTTCCTGATCGTGTACCTGCCCAGGGAGAAGCTGCTGATCGAAGCCGACGCCTACACTCCGCTGCCGCCCGACGCGCAGGCGCCGACTCCGCCGAACGGCAACAATGTAAACCTCGTCGAGAACATCGAGCAACTGAAGCTCGCGGTCGAGCGCATCCTGCCGCTGCACGGGCGCATGGTGCCGACGGCGGAGCTCTATCGCACGGCCGGCAAGGGCCCCTGACCGCAAGCGGGGAATCATGCATACTGCGGCGACGCCGGATCCGATCGTCCCCATGGAGGAGCACCCGATGAACATCCCGTCCCGACAATGGCGGCTCGCGGCCGCGGCTGCAGCCGCCGGCTTCTCGATTGCCGTCCACGCCGCCGACCCGGTCAAGATCGGCATCAGCATCGCGCAATCGCCGCCAGGCTCGGTGGTGCAGGGCACGCAGGTGAAGGACGGCCTGGAGATCATCAAGGAGCACGTGAACAAGGCGGGCGGCGTCCTCGGACGCCAGATCGAGCTCGTCTACGAGGACAACCAGGGCGTCCCCGAGAAAGGCCGCGCGGCAACGGAAAAGCTGATCACGCGCGACAAGGTCGTCGCCGTCACCGGCGGCCACCAGAGCTCGGTGTGCCTCGCCGAGATCGAAGTGGCGAAGCGCTACAACGTTCCCTACGTGAACACCAACTGCTGGTCGGACGACGTGCGCAAGAAGGAGTATCCCCAGGTGTTCAACCCGGGCAACTACAACTCGCGGGTCGGCCTGGCCATGGCGGAAACCATCGCCGCCATGAAAGTGAAGCGCGTGATCGCGTTCGTCGAGAACACCGACTACGGCATCGGGCAGGCCAAGGCGGTCGCAGAAGCGCTCAAGCAGAAGGCGCCGGACGTCGAGTACAAGTACGAGACGCTCGACCGCGCGGGCAAGGACTTCACCCCCGCGGTGCTGCCGCTGCGAGCCAATCCGCCCGACATGATCCTCACGATGCTGCTGCCGCCCGCCGCCTACATCGTGATGAACCAGCTCTACGAGCAGGGCGTCGCGCCCTCGGCGAAGACCTGGCTCTACGACGGCGCGGGCATCGCCGACTATCCCGATTTCTGGCAGAACGTGAAGGAAGCCGGGAAATACATGCTCGAGTTCGGGCTGTACCACCCGCAGATGAAAACCCCCAAGCTCGGGCTGGAGGTGGCGAAGACCTATCAGCAGCGCACCAAGAACGAGCCGAACCGGCTCATCTTCCAGGCTGCGGATTCGCTTTTGCTGATCGTCGAAGCGATCAAGCAGGCGAAAAGCACCGACCCGAACGCCATGATCAAAGCGCTCGAAAACATGAAATTCGAGGGCGTGCGCGGGGAGTTCCGGTTCTCGAAGGAACCCGGCTACAAGTTCCACCAGTGGGTGGACATTCCCTACGTGAACTACCAGCTCACCGAAATCAACCAGCCGGTGAGCAAGAGCCTGCTGGTCCAGGGGCCCGGGATCCCGCTCGCGGTCGGCAAACTGCAGAAGCCGGCGAAGTAAGCGCCGCCCTTTCCCCTCCTTGGAAAGGAGGGGTGGCGCGAAGCGCCGGGGTGGTCGAGAGGGACCACCACCCCGCCCCTTCGGGGCACCCCTCCTCGAATGAGGAGGGGATACCCGACAGAGCCCGCGCCGCGGTGAACGCGACGAGCCGACATGCTCAACGTTGATCTCTTCATCAACGGCCTGATCATCGGCCTGTTCTACGCGCTGATGGCGGTTGGCCTCACGCTCATCTTCGGCATACTGAAGGTGGTGAACTTCGCCCACGGCGAGTTCTACATGGTGGGCGCCTACATCTACACGCTCGCGGCGTTCAAGCTCGGCTTCGATCCCTGGCTCGCGCTGCCGCTCGCGCTCGCCGGAGGCGCGTCCGTGGGCTGGCTGACCGAGCGCACGCTCATGCGCCCGCTCTACGCCGGCTACTCCTCCTGGGGCCTGATGCGCGACGAGTACGCGGTGGTGGTGACCTTCGCGCTGTCGCTCCTGCTCATCAATCTCGTCGACAAGGTGGTCGGGCCGTACCCGCAGCGCGGTCCGGCGCTGCTCGACATCCCGCGCATGGCGCTGGGACCCATCATGCTCTCCGGCCAGAAGCTGGTCGCCACCGGCATCTCGCTCGCAACGATCGCGGGCCTCGCGCTGTTCCTGCGCTATTCGTTCTGGGGCCGGCAGATCCGCGCGGTCGCGCAGAACCGCCTCGGCGCGTCGCTCGCGGGCATAGACACGACGCGCGCGAGCAGCCTCGTGTTCGCGCTCTCGGGCGCGCTCGCCGCTCTCTCGGGCGCGCTGCTCGCGCCCATCATCAACGCCTCGCCCGACGTCGGCGCCTTCCCGGCGATCAAGTCCTACGTCATCGTCGTGCTCGGCGGAATGGGCTCGATGCCCGGGAGCATCGCCGCGAGCCTCGCGCTCGGCGTGCTCGAGAGCTTCGGCGCGGTCTACATTTCCTACGATTACCGCGACACTTTCGGCCTGGTGATCCTCATGCTCGTTCTGATCTTCCGCCCGCAAGGCCTGTTCGGCGAGCGCGGACGCGAGGTGTGATGGACAGCTCCGCGCGGCGCATGGCGGTCGAGTTCCGGCTTTCGCTCGGACTGCTCGCGCTGCTCGCGATCGCGCCGCTCGCGATCGACAATCCGTACTGGCTCGGCGTGCTCATCGTCTCGATGTACTTCGCGCTGCTCGCAGCGGGCTGGAACCTGCTCGCCGGCTACACCGGCCAGTTCTCGATGGCGCCCGCCTGCTTCGCCATGATCGGGGCCTACACCACGGGGCTGCTCGCCTACCACTGGAAGATCGCGCCCTCGCTCGGCATTCCCGCCTCCATCCTCGCCGCCGGCGCGATCGGCGCGGTCCTCGGGCTCATCGTGCTGCGGCTGCGCGGGCCGTATCTCGCGCTCACCACGCTCTCGTTCGCCGAGATCATGCGGCTCGTGATCGGCAATTCCTACGGCTTCACCCGCGGCGACCTGGGCCTCAACGTTCCCGGGCTGTTCGAGAGCCGGCTCGCGTACTACTACCTGTTCA
>DATHJM010000019.1:0-2091 GCA_035489775.1 Burkholderiales bacterium | reverse complement strand
GGCTACCGCGCGTATTTCGTCGGCTCGGCGCTGGCGATGATGGCCGATTCGATCGAGCACGTGATCAGCTACTGGATCATGTTCCAGAAATTCCATTCGCCGGCACTCGGCGGATTCGCGATGCTCTCGCACTGGCTGCCGTTTCTGTTTTTCTCGGTGTACTCGGGCGCGCTCGCCGACCGCTTCGACCCGCGGCGCATCATCCAGCTCGGCATGCTGTGCTTCATGGGCGCGTCGCTCGGCTGGGGGCTGCTCTTTCTCACCGATTCGCTCGAAATGTGGCACGCCATGGCGCTGCTCGTCCTGCACGGTTTCGCGGGAGTCCTGTGGCACCCGTCGGCGCAACTCCTGATCCACGACATCGTCGGCACGGCGCATCTCCAGAGCGCGGTGCGGCTGGGCGCCACCGCCCGCTATCTCGGGCTGCTTTTCGGCCCGGCGGTGGGCGGAGCGCTCCTGATCGCTTTCGGTCCCGCGTACGCAATCCTGCTGAACGCCGTGATCTATCTGCCACTCTTGTCGTGGCTGTGGAAGGCGCCTTACGGCCCGCGCTTCAGGAAGGGCGGGCCCGCTCCGGTGCGCGCCGTGAAGGGGCTGAGCGACATCGTTTCGACGGTCCGCGACATCGCGGGCAACCGCACCATCGCGTCGATGATCCTGCTCGCCGGCCTGACCTCGCTGTTCGTGGGCAACGGCTACCAGCCGCAGATGCCCGAGTTCGCGCACGACCTCGGCCACGGCGATCCCGACATGTCCTACAGCATGCTGCTCGCCGCCGACGCGGCGGGAGCGCTGTTCGCGGGCGTGCTGCTGGAAAGCCTGGGGCTCCTGCAGGCGCGGCCGCGCACCGCGTGCGTGCTCGCCATGCTGTGGTGCGTCGCCATCGCCAGTTTCGCGGCATCCTCTTCGTACCCGCTCGCAATCGCGCTGCTTTTCGCGGTGGGATTTCTCGAGCTTTCCTTCAATGCGATGGCGCAGACGCTGGTGCAGCTGCGCGCGCCCGCGCCGATTCGCGGCCGCGTGATCGGACTGTACCTCCTGTCGGGCCTGGGAATGCGCGCCTTTTCCGGAGTGACCATCGGCGTCGTGGGCGGGATGATCGGCATCCACTGGTCGCTCGCCCTTTCCGCGCTGGTGCTGCTCGCGGTGATCGCGGCGCTGCTGGCGCTCACGCTGCGCAGAGCAGCCTGACCCGTGGAAACTCTCCAGGCATCGCACGGCGCCGATTCCCCGTACGCATGGACCCGTCTCTGGGTCGCGCTCGCGCTGATGACGATCGGCGGCTCGGGAATGTACTCGATGGCGGTGGTCCTTCCGCCGCTGCAGGCGGAGTTCGGGATAGAGCGGGCCAATGCCTCGCTTCCCTTCACGCTCACCATGATCGGGTTCGGGTTGGGCGGCATGCTGATGGGAAGGCTCTCGGACCGCTTCGGGGTGATGGTTCCGGTGCTGGTCGGCTCGGTGAGCCTTGCGCTCGGTTTCGTCACAGCGGGGTTTTCGCAGAACCTCCTGCAGTTCACCGCGGTCCATGGATTGCTTATCGGGGTCGGAACTTCAGGCACGTTTGTTCCGCTGGTCGCGGACATCACCCTGTGGTTCACGCGACGGCGCGGCATCGCGGTGGCGATCGTGATGAGCGGCAACTACCTCGCGGGCACGGTGTGGCCGCCCCTCATGCAGCATTTCATCGACACTGCCGGCTGGCGCGCGACCTACATGGGGACCGGCCTGATCTGTTTGTTCGCGATGCCGTTGCTTGCGCTCGCCCTGCGCCGGAAACCGCCCGCGATCGCCGGACTCGCGCCGGCGGGTGCGGGCGCGCGGGGAGCGTCGTCGAACCCCGGGCGGCCGCTCGGGTTCTCCCCCAACCAGCTGCAGGGGCTGCTGTGCGTGTCAGGGATCGCGTGCTGCGTGGCGATGTCCATGCCGCAGGTGCACATGGTCGCGTACTGCGCGGATCTGGGCTTTCCCGCGGCGCGCGGCGCCGAGATGCTCGCGCTGATGCTCGCCTTTGGTGTGGCGAGCCGTGTGATCTTCGGCTGGGTGCTGAACCGCATCGGCGGCCTGCCAACCTTGCTGCTCGGCTCGACC
>DATHJM010000018.1:0-5768 GCA_035489775.1 Burkholderiales bacterium | reverse complement strand
CTCAGTCTCGATCTGCTTCCCGCGCCATCCCTCGCATTCCCGGCCCGGCGACCGGCAGGGCGCATGCACTGAAAGGACTACGCAAAACACCGACGGCCCGCAACACCCCTCGTAGATCGTGAGACAAAACGTCGAAGAGGGAGCCTGTCATGACGGTCGTCGCGTTCAGGGACAAGTCGCAGATGCTGGCCGAACAAAACGGCTGGTCGCTCGGCAGCGCCAAAGGCTATGTCGATGGCGAAATATTCCGCAAGCGGTGCAAAGAACCGCCCCTGGTTGCCGTGGTCGGAATCGACGACTATTCGGAAGGCTTCCGGGCCGGTTATTTCGACCGGCCGCTTTCGGCACATGCGCTTGCAGACGAGCCCACCGAGTCCCGACCCGGCAGCCCGGAGCCCCGGTTCTGATCGGCCGGCTTACAGGATCCCGATCGCGCGCGACGCCAGCAGAGCGACGATGATCAGTGAAATCGCCGACTGCAGCATCGTCAGCACCTTGGCCCATCGCGAAAGAACCGGTGTGTCCGACGGGGAAAACGCGGTACTCGTGTTGAAGGCCACGAACAGGTAGTCGACGAACCTCGGCGACCAGTTGTTTTCGACCGCCGTTTTCGAATACTCCGTCATTTGGGGAAACAGGAACGCGCCTTCCGTGTGAGCGCCCCGGCGATCGCGTTGCAGCGGACCGCCTCCGTCGAGCCTCCAGTACCAGAGGGCGAATACCAGGATATTCGTGAGCCACAACGCTCCGGCTGATCGAAGCAGCTCGGGTGCCGCTTCCGCCTGCGTCGGCAGCGCCTTGATCAGGAGTATCAGCGACACGACCAAAGCAAACGTAATGACTGCGCTGACCACGTATCCCAGAACGCGATTGAGCTCGTGAAGTCCCCTGCGGTAAGAGATCACCGTCGGTATCAACAGAATACTTACCGCCGCGAGGAGCAGCCAGCGCGGTCCTATGATCAGGAAAGACGGCAGCGCCGTATAAATGCCGCCCACGGCAAGCAGCGCGATCAAGGCCGGCAAGCGGGGTTCGGACCTGGAAACGGGCTCGGCTGTTTTCATCCGGCGCGGGCGGGACACCCTCTTTGCGGGTGCGGAGTCCAATGGTAACAAAGAGCAGTTAGATCGGACTCCCGCTATCTGCTGCGCGCTTCCCGGGCGGCTTTTCTCAGCGCCCTGACCCGGACAAAGCAGTCCGGACAGGCATATCGGATGCCGCTGCCGTAGCTGGTGTGCGACAACGGGCGCATGCTGGTCGCATCGACCATGCGCCTGCATTCTGCGCATCCCTTCGTGCTCGACGGATGTGTGCTCATCTGTTCACGCCCCCGGGCGCGGCCCGGTCAACCCGAGACCGTCAATTCCGCGCGGGCGGTTATGCTTTCTTGCCGGGCAAGGGAACAAACGTTCTCGCCGGCGTCGGGATGAAGCGCGGCGCCGGTGCGGCTAGTTTCTTGGCTTGCTTGGGTTTCTTGTGTTCACGATTGCTTCGTTGCTCGCCTTTGGGCATTCGAGTTCTCCTGATATGAGAGCGTTCGCAGACTCTCCAAGAAGCGGCTGGCGTCTAGCGCCGCCGGTACTGCGGCCGGCGCGCGGGCAGCCGTGCCGCCGGGTTCTCGTCCTTGTGCCGGAAGTTGATGCGCCCCTTCGTGAGGTCGTAAGGCGTCAGCTCGAGGCTGACCCTGTCCCCCGCGAGAATGGTGATGCGATGCTTCCTCATCTTTCCGGCCACGTAGGCGATCACCATGTGGCCGTTCTCCAGCGTCACGCGATAGCGCGTATCCGGGAGCACCTCGTTCACGGTGCCCTCCATTTCAATCAACGCCTCTTTTGTCATTTCGATACTCCTTCCGGTTCAGGACCTTCCTGCGATCGGAGCCCGCGACTGCGGGAAACCCATGAACGCGGAGGCGGCAGACACCGCCCCCGCGACGGGGAATCAGACGGCTTTCAGATCGACTGCGGACGTCTTGCCGTTCTGCCCTTGCTCGAGCTGGTACGAGATCTTCTGGTTCTCGCTCAAGCTGGCGAGCCCGGCGCGTTCGACCGCCGTGACGTGCACGAACACGTCCTTGGATTTGTCGTCAGGTTGAATGAAGCCGAACCCCTTGGTCGAATTGAAAAACTTTACGGTACCGATAGGCATGGAAATCTCTCCATAGATGGCGTCGCCGCGCACGATAGTGTGCGAGGCATCAAATTATCCGTGGGAGAAAGGCGGCACCCCGAGGGATACTGCGGACCGACCCAAATCGAATTCGATGCCACCAATATGGGGGGTACGGGCGCCGTTGGCAAGCAAAAAGTGAAAATACTTCCACTTTTCCGTACGTTGGCGAACATACATACTGTGGGCTTCGGCACCCTGATTCAAGGAAAATAGCCGGAGGCCGGACCTCCACCAATTCCAGGCAATCATGAAAATCTCCATCCTCGACGATTACCACGACACGCTGCGCACGCTGAATGCTTTTGGCAAGCTGGCCGGCCAGGAGGTCACGATCTGGAACGATCACGTCCAGGACACCGAGGCGCTCGCCAAGCGCCTGAAGGACACCGAGGCGCTGGTGCTGATCCGCGAGCGCACCAAGATCCGCGCGCCACTGCTCGAGCGCCTGCCCAGGCTCAAGCTCATCAGCCAGCGCAGCATCTATCCGCACATCGACGTCGATGCCTGCACGCGCCTCGGCATCGTCGTGTCCTCGAACCTGCATTTCGGCAGCCCGTCCTACGCGACCGCGGAGCTGACATGGGGGCTCATCATCGCCGCGCTGCGCGAGATTCCGCGGCAGATGGACTCCCTCAAGGCCGGAAATTGGCAAATCGGCGTCGGCAGCACGATGCGCGGAAAGACCCTGGGGGTATTCGGCTACGGCAGGATCGGAGCCGTCGTGGCGGGATACGCAAAGGCCTTCGGCATGAATGTCCTGGTCTGGGCGCGCGAAACGTCGCAGGCCCGGGCGCGCGCCGACGGCTACGCCGTTGCGGGGGGCAAGGAGGCGTTTTTCGAGGAATGCGACGTGATCACGCTCCACATGCGCCTGGTGGACGCCACGCGCGGCATCGTGACCGCCCGCGACCTCGCCCGGATGAAGCCGACAGCCCTGATCGTCAACACCAGCCGCGCTCCCCTGATCGAGCCCGGCGCTCTCGTCGCCGCCCTCGAGGCGGGGCGTCCGGGCAAGGCGGCGGTCGATGTCTACGAAGAAGAGCCGCTGCGCGACACCGGCCATCCGCTGCTCAACATGGACAACGTGATATGCACGCCGCACCTGGGCTACGTGACGCGCGAGGATCACGAAATCGCGTTCGCCGAGATCTTCGACCAGATCAACGCGTACGTCGCCGGGAAACCGATCAACGTCGTGAATCCGGAAGTGCTGGGGAGCGCGCGAAAATAGTACTCGTCAACGTCATCTACATCCGCACCACGCCGCGGGCGCTCTGGAAGGCGCTCACGCTGCCCCGATTCACGCGCCAGTACTACGTGGGCCTGGAGCTCCAGGCCGAGCTCACGCGAGGCGGCAGGTTCGACTACATGCACCGGGCCGAACTGCACGGACGGCCCGGCGCGGGCGTGGAAGGCGTCGTGATCGAGGTGATTCCGCGAAAGAAACTGGTGCACACCTTCGAGCCGAAGTTCATCGAAGACAAGCCCTCGCGCGTGACCTACGAGATCGAGCCGATGGGGTTGGTGTGCAGGCTCACCGTCACCCACGACCAGTTTCAAAAAGGCGGCCCTACCCTCGAGGCCGTGAAGGAAGGCTGGCCCGAGATCCTCTCCAGCCTCAAGTCGCTCCTCGAAACCGGCCAGGCACTCGTCATTCCGCGAGATCCGTAGCGGCGACCGGAGGGAGCTTTTCCAATCCGCTTGCGCCGGTATACTGGGTGCTTCGGCGCAGGGATTCGAGGAGGTCGTCATGGAAGCGGTGAAGGACGCGAGCCATCTCTACGAGGTCGAGCGCAGGGCCACGCACGCCGAACGTCCCGGCTTCCGAATCAACGAGATTCAGATCTCGCCGAGCCAGAAAGTGCCCTGGCACTACCACAACAATGTGCAGGACGCGTTCTACGTGCTCAAGGGAAGGATCCGCATCTTCCTGCGCGACCCCAAGGAGGAAGTGCGCCTCGGGCCCGGCGAGACCTTCTCGGTGCCGCCGAAACGCGCCCACCTTGTGATCAACGGCGGCGACAGCTCGGCGACGTTCCTGGTGCTGCAGGGGATCGGCGAATACGATTTCGTCCCGCTCACGTGAGGCACTCCGCAATCCTTTCAACATCTCATTAGCAGACACCCGCCATGGATACCATCGACCGCAGTTTGTCCGAAGAGCAGCGGCTGATGCGCGAAAGCTGCCGCGCCTTCGTCAACGATTTCGTCACGCCCTACATTCGCCAGAACTGGCAGCGCGAGTGGCTGATGGACCCGGGCGCGCGCCTGCCGCGCTCGATACTCGAGCAGGCCGACAGAATCGGAATCCGCACCCTGGGCGTGCCCGAGGAGTTCGGCGGCGTGCCGCTCGATCCTGCGCACGAGGTGCAGACTTTCGCCCTCATCTCCGAGGAGATCGCGCGCGGCGACTCGGGGCTTTCCGACAAGCTGGTGCAGATCTGGAAGGTGTCGGTGCTGCTGCGCAACGTCGCACCGCGCCACCTGCAGGAGCTCTGGTTCCCGCGCCTGGTGAAAGACCCCGGGTTTCTGCTCGCGCACTGCCTCACCGAGCCGCGCGGGGCTTCGGACCGCTGGCTCCCCTACAACGTGCCGGAGGCGGCGATGCAGACGCGCGCGGTGCTGAAGGGCGACGAGTGGGTGATCAACGGGCGCAAGCAGTTCATCAGCAACGGCTACGACGCGAGTCTGTACGTGGTCTACGCCACGACGAAACCGGGCGTGGGCATGCTGCAGGGCACCTCCAGTTTTCTCGTGCCGCGCGGAACGCCCGGCCTCACCATCGCGCGCTGCAACGAGACTCTGGGCGGCCGCTTCATGAACAACGGCGAGCTCGTGTTCGAGGACATGCGCCTGCCGAAGGACCACCTGCTCGTCGAGAACGACGCGCTTGCCAAGACCGGCGTCTATTTCCGTCCCGGCAAGGTCATCCAGGCGTCGAAGAATCTCGGCGTGGGCGTCGCCGCCTTCGAGCGCACCGCCGAATACGTGCAGAACTACGTGCAGGGCGGCCGCATCCTGATCAAGCACCAGGCGGTCGCGCTGCGCCTCGCGGAGATGGCGACCAAGCTTCGCGCGGTACGCGCGCTCCTGCGCGAGGCCGCGCGCGCGGTGGACGAACGCGCGCCCGACGCCGAGGAGCTGTGCAACATGGTGAAGCTGTTCGCTTCCGAGGAGGTCTTCAAGGTAACGCAGCACGCGGTGGAGCTCCACGGCGGCAACGGAATCATGCTCGACTTCGGAATCGAGAAGCTGTTCCGCGACGCGGCGGTGTTCCTGCACATGGATGCGACCGTGGACATCTCGAAGTTCAAGATCGTCAAGCTGATGTTTCCGCACACGGCCGGCGCTTATGCCGGGCCGGAAGCCTAGCCAAACATAGGAGGCGTCATGGCCAGAGGAGGTCTTTTGATCGTCGCGGCGGCGCTGCTCGCGCCCGTGCCGCACGCGCTTGCTCAGGAAGCGCCGTTCCCGAGCCGGCCGCTGAGGGTCATCGTGCCCTTCACCCCGGGCAGCGTCACCGACGTCATGGCGCGCAGCGTCAGCGACAAGCTGGCAGCGAACCTCGGGCAGCCGGTGGTGGTCGAGAACCGCCC
>DATHJM010000017.1:0-2099 GCA_035489775.1 Burkholderiales bacterium | reverse complement strand
CCTGCTTCGCGACTAGTCTGACCGCCTGAAACAAGGTCTAACAAATGGTCACAGTCAAGAAACAGGTATCGATGCACAATTTCAAGTGAGCATCCTCGTCTCCATTTCAGTCAAGGAGCTAACATGCGACTGCGCTTGATGACCGCCCTGCTATCAGGGGTTTTTGTCTTCTCAGCGGCCATTTCGCTGGCTCAGACCCCAGTTCCGCAGATCAACTACAAGCAGTTGCGCGAGCACCCGTTTGAGACACATGGCCTTAGCATCGCCATACAAACCTTCAACGCCGGACTTTTCCGTATGAACATAACAAACACGACCCTGTCCTTCATCGCCTTTGCCCCCGAGGACATGGCATTGGTGGACAAAACGGGCAACCAGTTATTCCTTAATCAAGACCTCTTTCGGAGGGCAACCACACAGCCGAGACTTCGCATCGCTCCGGGCGCAACCGTCCATCTCGATGGCCGGCTTAACGCTTTCGAACATTTTCCGGTCAAGGTGTACTACTTCGACACGCCATTTGCCGTCGTTACCGCCGAATAGGGTAGATGCTCCTCAGGGGGTCGCCGCGACTTCCGCGCGCTGAATCTCCTCACGCAGCAGCCACACGAACACGAGCCCGGGGAGCGCGACGATGAAAGCCAGGAGAAAAAACGTCGCCCAAGACAGCCCCAGGTACCTGGGGTCGGTCGCGTAGCCGGCGACCGGACCGACGTACACGCGCCCGAAGGAGGCGAGCGCCGAGAGCAGCGCGTATTGCGTGGCGGTGAAGCGGTGGTCGCACAGCGCCATCAGCAGCGCGACGAACGCCGCAGTGCCCATGCCCCAGGCGATATTCTCGAAGGCCACCGCAAACACCATGATCGGATAGTTCTTCCCGACGAGCGCGAGCCACATGAAAGCGAGTATCGACACCGCCTGCAAGACTCCGAAGCCCAGCAGCGCGCGATAAAGGCCGAGCCTCACCATCAACGCGCCGCCGAACAGCACTCCGACGATGGTCGAGGCGAGACCGACGGCCTTGTTCACGTAACCCACGTCGTCCAGCGAAAACCCCGCGCCGCGCAACAGGAAAGCCGTGGTCAGCGATCCTGCGAACGCGTCCCCCAGTTTGTAGAGCACGAGCAGAACCAGGATCCAGCCGGCTTTGGGCCGGGAGAAGAATTCGCGCAGCGGCTCGATCACCGCATCGCGCAGGGTCCTGGGCGGCGCAGGGGCGGCGGAGGGTTCCTCGCCCCAGAAGGCAGCGACTATTCCTACCGCCATAAGCACGGCCATGAGGAGGTAGGTGTTGCGCCACCCCAGAGCGGGGATCCACCCCGACCCGGCGACCAGAACCAGCGCGAGCGCGCCGGATGCGAGCATCGCCAGGCGATAGCCGACGACACCGAGCGCGCCGGCCAGCCCGCGCTCTTCGCGGCTCGACACGTCGGTGCGGTAGGCGTCGACGACGATGTCCTGCGAGGCCGAAGCAAAGGCCACGAAGAGCGCGAGCCAGGCGATCGCCACCAGATCGGTTCGCGGAGACAGGAATGCCATGCCGGCTATCCCTGAGGCGAGCGCGAGCTGCGTCACGAGCAGCCACCCGCGGCGCCGTCCGAGAAAAGGCGGCACGAAGCGGTCCATCACCGGCGCCCACAGGAATTTCCAGACGTACGGAAGGCCGACCAGCGTGAACACGCCTATCGTGGCCAGGTCCACGCCTTCGACCGTCATCCACGCCTGGAGCGTCCCGCCCGTCAGCGCGAGCGGCAGCCCCGAGGAAAAACCCAGCAGGAGAATGACCGCGAGGCGCCGGCTGCGAAAGACCTCCAGGTAAGGCGAAGGCATGCGCGATTGTAACCTCCGGCGCTTTCTGCGCCGCCGCTACAGGCTCGCGTCGTAGTCGATCGTGAGCGGAGCGTGATCCGAGAAGCGCCTGTCCTTGTAGATCGCGGCCTTTTTCGCCTTCGCCGCAATACCCGGCGTGGCGATTTGATAGTCGATGCGCCAACCCACGTTCTTCGCCCACGCCTGGCCGCGATTCGACCACCACGTGTATTGCTCCGGCCTCGGGTCCACGCGCCGGAACACGTCGACCCAGCCCACCTCGTCGAACG
>DATHJM010000016.1:0-2497 GCA_035489775.1 Burkholderiales bacterium | reverse complement strand
GCCTTACATCGGCTACGCGCAACTCGCCAGCCTGCACCAACTTCTCCAAGCCCGTACGCCCGCCTTGCGCGCGCTCGCCGAGGCGGCCAAGGAACGGCGGCTTTCAGCCGCCGCAGGGGCGCTTGAAAAGCGCCCCTCCTTGAAGCTCTCAGACGCACTCGCGCGCTGGCAGCTCAGTGAGGCGGACACTTCTGTCCGCAAAGCCGCCGAACGGCAGACAGGAGTGTCCGCCTCACCATCCGCCGCGCTGGACGAAGCACGCGAGGCCGGTGCCAGGGCCGCTCGCGACGGCGCGGTCTTCAGCGAGGAAACATTCTTCGATCTGCTCGACCTCGCCGACGCCACTCGTGACCCGCAGCACATTCGCGCCGCGCTCGAAGCCGCGTATCATGATGCCGCAAAGGTGAATCTTTACCCCATGCCGCCCGAGATGGCGGTCACCGTGGACCGCGGCGGGAAGGCACCCGTGCATTATCATTCATTCGGCCGGCACAAAAACCAGTGGGGCTTTCCTCCCCCGCAGCCGTTGCGCGTTCCGGAGCAAACCGTTCCCGCGTGGCGCATCGCGCGGCTTGGCCTGCCGGGGATCGCGTATCCGATCGAATACTGGATGAATACACACGGCGCGATGATGCGCGCCGCCAGTCTCGCGCATGATGATTTCCTCCGCGACATCGCGCGCTGGGGCATGGTGGGCCGCTTCGGAAATTTTCCGGGTGACAATCGCTCGCAGGATTCGCTCGTTCCCGAATTACCCGACGCCGTGGAGCGGATGCCGTGGGAATGGAACTTCGCCACGGTGAATGCCGGCCACGCTTGGGACTTCGCGGGCGCTGTGCTCGATTTCCTCGTGAGCGATGCGTTCAATCGCTCGCAAGGGGCGATCGATTTCCCGGCACTGAGCGCGGCGGGCAGCAACTTCCGCGTGCGCATCTACGGCGGGAAGCCGGGCAAGTTTTATGGCGACGACAATGTGCATCTCTGGCTCCCGCGCGGGTTCGTCACATGCGACAACCGGCAGTTCGACTGGGTCGCCGGTCATGGCAACGGCCAGCTTTATCTCGCGGTGTGGAATCAATCGTTCCGCGAAGAGAAGGCGACGCTTTCGCTCAGCCGCAGCCTCGTGGAATGCGACGCCGAAAAGGATGCGCGCGTGTGGCGCGACAACGCGACTGCCGCTGCGCAGCGCGTCGCGGACAACCAACTTCATCTCACCATAGCGCCCAAGGGCATCGTCGCATTCGCGATTCCCGCGAATGTGAAGCCGCTCCTGCAAGCCAGACTTTACGACGCGAACACCGCCGCATTGCCCGCGCAAAGCTTGACCGAGATCACCGCGCCTTTTGGCAAAGTCCACGTCACGCTGCTGCGCGCCGGGCGCGGGTTGACCAGCGCATTCGTTTACACGGAAGCGCTGCCGGAGAATGTCGTCGCTGCGCGGCTGCGCTGGCGGCAGGGCGACGGCGCGTGGCGGGAATTGACGGATGAGATTTATCCCTATGAGTTCTCGCCGGAGTTGCGAGACGACGCAGGCGATTTCGAGTGCGTGTTCGAAATCGAGGATGCGCAGCAACGGCTGCTGTGTTCGCCGGTGATCACACTCGCGATGGGCAAGACCGCGACAGCGGCGGGCGCGCCAAGTGACGCGGACACTCTTGTCCGCAATGATTCGGGGCGCGACCATGCGGACAGGAGTGTCCGCATCACGGAGGCGACCGTGCGGACAGGAGTGTCCGCGTCACGCGACGCGCAGCCCGCCCCGCCACTCGCCGACGACTTCGTCGGCTACCTCCAGCGCACGGCGAACGAGAACAACTTCGGCCTCCGCGCGGACGGTCGCTATTATCCGTATTCGACTCCGCAGGGACGCCGCATCGCGTGGCGGCAGTCGGTTTGGGACAAGGCGCTCTTCGCGCACGGCTGCACGCGCGAGGAAGCTGAGCAGCATTTGCGCGCGGATTTGGAGCGCGCGTTGGCCGACGTGCAGGTGTCGCTGGCGAAACGCACGCCGGCGGCGGAATTCGCCAAACTCGATCAGCGCCAGCAGGAGACTCTGATCGATTTCGCATACACGGAAGGCGTCGCCTCGCTTCGCCCCGATTTGCTGGCGGCAGTGCTGGCGGGCGACTGGACGCGCGTGGTCGGTGAACATCTCTACGTCCGCTATGCCGGTCACGCGCCCGACCACGCGCGCAACAAGGCGTTTGCGCGGCGATGGAATATCCAGTGAACTGCCGATGCGCATCTCTCATGCGACCTTGCGCGAATTACCCGACTGAGAGTGAGGCGAGGGGTAAAAGTCTCGCGCGGGCAAGGCGCAAAGTAGGCGAGCTTTGAAAGCTCGCACGGGCGAGCGCAGCGAGGCGGAGGGGACACTGCTCGATATTTCGGAATCCGTTGCTCCGCGCCATCCAGCCCACCTTCGCCCATCCTGCCACGCGAGGTTGCAAACCTCGCCTACTTTGGCACGCCCGCCACTGGCTCGTCCGTTTGTTTC
>DATHJM010000015.1:0-7685 GCA_035489775.1 Burkholderiales bacterium | reverse complement strand
GCCGAGCATTACCGGTCTCAGGCGCAGGTCTTGGCGGAGGTCGCCGAATCGGTCTATCCGCGCGTCACCGGCTGGCTGAAGTGGAGGCCCGAGTCGCGCACGCAGATCGTCGTGCTGGACTCGCTCGATTTTTCCAACGGGTACGCCTCGCCGTTCCCGTTCAACTTCATCGGCATCATCCTGTCGCCGCCGGACGAAGGCGAGTTGCTGCAGAACCGCGAGTGGCTGGAGCTGGTGCTCACGCACGAGTTCACGCACATCGTTCACCTCGACCAGGCGCGGGGCCCGGCGGGCGTGCTGCGGCGGATCTTCGGCCGCTATCTCGTCCTTCCGCTCCCTTTCACGTTTTTCTTTCCCGGCGGATTTCCGAATCTGCTGGAGCCCGACTGGATGATCGAAGGCCTCGCGGTCTACTCGGAGTCCGATTGGAACAGGCAATACGGACGCCTCGGGCAAAGCCATTTCGAGGGCATGATGCGCGCTGAAAGCGCGCGCGGACTGCGCTCTCTTCGCGAAGTGAACGCCGGAGGACGCGGCTTTCCGCTCAACCGGGATTATCTCTACGGCAGCTATTTCTTCTTTTTCCTCGCCGAGCGCTACGGCCCGGACGCGATCCCCAGGTATGTAGAGACCTACAGCGGTCGCTGGTTTCCGTTCCGGGTTCACAGCACCCCGCGCCTCGTCACCGGCAAGGCGATGGACGAGCTGTGGGTCGAATACCACGACTGGCTGAACGCGCGCTTTGCCGGGAAACCCGTGGAGCCCGGCAAAGCGCCCGACGAGGGCGGGAATATCGTCCTCCGCGACTGGTCGGTTACCAGTCCCCTTCGCACGCGCGGGGGAGACCGCTGGTACGTGCAGGGGAACGGCTACACTCGTCCCAAGCTGATGCATCAGGCCCTGGGCGGCGAGGTCGAAGCGGTTCGCAACGTCGAGCCGGGCACGCGGCTCGCGGCCTTGCCCGGCGGAGAGCTGCTGCTCTCGCAGCCCGAGATCTGCAATAACTACAACTATTACTACGATCTGTACCGGCTCGGCCCGGGTGGGGGCCTGACCCGCGTCACCGAGTGCGGGCGGTTCCGTTTTGCCGCGCCGCTCGACGATGGCCGCATCGTCGCCATCCGCGTGGTGAACGGCGAGGCGGAGGTCGTCGTCCTGAATCGCGAGGGCGCCGTGGAGCGCTCGCTCTATCGCGCCGCGCCGGGCGAGGCGCTCACCGGACTTGCCGCCAGGGGCGAGACCGTGGTCGTGACGAGCCTGCGCAACGAACGCTGGTCGCTCGTGGAGATCGCCGGGGAGAAATCCTCCGTGCTCGTCACCGACCGGGCGGTCAAGCATTCACCGAGGTTCGGCGATTCGCCGGACGAGATCTACTTCGTCGCCGACTACGGCAACGTGGACAACGTCTGGTCCTGGCGGCGCGGAGACCGCAGCCTCGCGCGCTGGACCGAAGCGCGGAGCGGCGTCAAGGAAATCAGCGCGCCGGTCGCGGGCGAAATGCTGTTGACGACGATCGAAGCCGACGGCGACGTGCTGCGAGCGCACAGCCTGCCGGATGCACCGCTGGAGATTCGCGAAGCGGCAGCGCCTGCCCCAATCGGGTTCTCCCCTTCGGAGCGCCGCGCCGGCGAGTCGCCCGGCACCGACCGGACTTACTCGCCGTGGGCTTCGCTCCGGCCGCGCTGGTGGTTCCCCGCGCTTTATTCCGACGGCGGCGCCCTGGCGCTCGGTGTGCAGACCGACGGCCAGGACGCGCTCGGGCTGCACCAGTACTCGCTTGCGCCCATGTATGAAGTCACTCAGAGCCAGGCGCTGGGAAGCGCGACCTACATCTACGACAATCGGCACGGCCTGCTGCTCGACCGCTGGATGACGGTCAAGGCGAGCGATTCCTCTGCAAACGACGTCAAAGCCTACACGGTCAATGAAACGGCGCAGTGGGTATCGCTGTGGCGCCATCTGGCTTTCAACGCGCGCTACTACTGGGGGCTCGGCGGCGCGCTCGACCGGGAGACCTTCCATCAGGTGGACACCGGCGGCCTGGCAACGCGCGACGAGCGGGTGGCGGGGCTGGTCGCCGGAGTCGATACTCGCCGCCAGCAGTTCCTTTCGGAAGGGCCGAGCCAGGGACAGCAGCTGCGGCTCTTCGCCGAGACTTCGAATGGATTGCGCGGTGCCTACTCGGGCAATTTCTATCGGGGCGACTGGCGCGCTCACCTGCCTGCCGGCAAGACAGTGGTGTCGCTGCGCTGGAACCAGGCATACTCGCAGCCGCAAGCTGAGCCGATCCAGCTGGGCGGTGCAGGTGCGAGCTTCTCGGAGACCAGTTTTGCGCTTCCCGTGCTCAATCAGCGTGAGTTCCCGCTGCGCGGCTACCGGAGCGGCGAGGCGGTGCTCACCGGGCATCGCGCGAGCCTCGTCACGCTCGAGTGGCGGATTCCGCTGTCCGACGTAGACCGGCATTACATGGTGCCGCCGGTGGGACTGAACCGTATCTCGATGAGCGTATTCACCGAGGCCGGAGCGGCCTGGGACAACGATCCGCAGCGCTGGTACAAGAGCGCGGGTATCGAGCTGCTGTCGGAAGTGCGCTTCGGCTATCAGTTGGGCGTGCAGTTGCGCGCGGGCGTGGCAAAGGGGTTCGAAGCACCCGGCAGGACGGAAGGCTATGTGCGTCTCGGGCGCTCGTTCTGAGCGCAGGGCGCCAGGCACCCGAACGCCTCAAAGCGAGAGCTTGGTCTGGACCAGGAACTGGAACGATTTGATATTCGGATCGCGGTTCAGGGGGAAGGCGAAGTCGATGTGCAGAACGTTCCCGAAGGAAGAGCGCGTGCTCAGAAAGCGCAGGCCGATGCCGACGTTGCTCAGCCAGCGCGCGCTCGAGGGACTTTCGCCTGGGCCGTCCCAGGCCCGGCCCCAGTCGAAGAACACCGCGCCCCCCACGCGGATCAGGCGGAAGGGGTACCAGTCCGTGTAGACGCGTTCCTCGACATTGAACACCACGCGGTGGTCTCCGGTCTGGTAGTTCCGCGGATACCCGCGCAAGCCGGTATCGCCCCCGAGCACCAGCTGGTTGGCAAGGATGGGGTCTTTGAGGACGTCGCCAGCGAGAGAGACGAACGTCAGGGTGCGATTGTCCTGGTGGTGGTCGTAGAACCGAATCGAGGCGCTCGCCAGTTGCCGGTCGAGCGGTGCGTAGCCGCTCTGCCCGGAGACCGATGCGGAGCCGAGCAGGACCCGGTTGGATGGAAGCCGAAAACCATCGCTCGCGCTGGCGGAGTAGAGCCAGAGGTTCTGCGTCGAGCCCAGGCCGGTCAGCGAGCGGCCCAGCTGAACCTTCGATTGGGTTCCCATCAAAAAGTACTCGGGACGCTCGATCAGGTCCCGGTTCTTGACCTTCTCGTAGCTGTCGTGCACGAGCTCGTAGCGGAAAAAGGGAGCGACGAGCGTCTGATCCTGAGGAAACGGATCGGGAGGAGGGAGAAGGTCCGGTTCGACCTTGTAGGTATCCTTCAGGTAGCTCAAGCCGACGGAATAGCGGTGCGCCCAGCCGTCCACCAAGCCCCCGGACCAGCCTCCGAACGCCTCCGCGCTGTCCTGCCTGTGGCGATACTGGGCGACCTTCACTGCGTCTATGAATTGGGACTCGATGCGAGTGTCCGTGGAGGTCGAGAATCCGGCGGCCCAGCGCGTGTCCATAGCGTAGAACGGCCGGACGATCGATATCGCGTTGCTCTGGCCGTCGCTCAGCTGTGAGTGCGAATAGTCGATCGCGGTCCAGCCGTCGAAGGCGTGGGGCTGCGAGACCTTGTACGTGATTCCGCTGCGATCGGCATCGCTTGTGCGGTTGGCTCCGATGAGAATGCCGGTGCCGAAGGCGTTGGTGTCCCGCACCGACCAACCGGACTTGTTGACGCCCCCCGCGCGGCTGGCGCTTGCTCCGGGCTCCAGTGTCCATGTATCGCGCGTGCTGATTTCGATATCGACCACGCCGTCGCGGTAGCCGACCGGCGTGATGCTGACATCGTAAAAAAAACGGTTCGACCTCATCAGGCGCTCCGTCTCTTCGATGAGACGGACCGAAACGCGCTCGCCGGGCTTGAACAGCGGCTGGCGCCTGACGACCCAGTCCTGTGTCCGGATGTGAATCGCGTTCGCGGCGCGGTAAAGGATGCCGTTTTCCTTCTCGTCCGTGAGGTCGAAGATGTTGCGGTTGTCGATCCGCACCTCGCCGATGACGGCTCCGGCCGCCTCGAGCTCGGCAAAGGACGGGATTCTCCCCGCGGAAGCCGGCGCAGGCTCCGCTGAGAGCGGAACTTTCTGTTCCGTGGCGGGCTCCTGCGCCGCCGCCGGTCCGAGGGAGCAGGCGATCGCCGCGCAGCAGCCGGCGAGCAACCGGGCGAGGTCGGCGGCCCCGGCCCGCATTACTCGGAGATTTCGGAAGGCGCTTGCCCGGTGCGTATCCAGGCGAGGATCGCCTTTATGGTTTTCACTTCCATGCCCGCAAAGCCGTGCTCGCTTCGCGCCTCGCAGGGATCCCCGCGCGCATCTTTCGATCCGTTCACCGTGAGCAGCTGCGCCCGCATCGCTTCGGCGTAGGTCTTTGTCGTCGAGTACATCGTCGCGCGGCACGGATCGCGCCGGTGGTGCACCCACAGAACCGGAACCGTCAGCGCCTTCACATCGGGCAGGCGCAGGCCGGGCCCCTGGAAATTCGGACTCGTCAGTGCGGCGGCGAGGACGACGCGCTTCACCCGAGGCGCTGCCATCCGCGCCGCGTGCGCGGCGCCTACCGCGCCTTCGCTGTGGCCGGCAAAGGTCCAGTCGAGCTCGCCGTAGCGTTTCGAGACGGCTTCGACGACGCCCCGGATGTCCTCTCCGTATCGGGCCGACGCGCGGAATTCGTGCCTGAAAAGGCCGAACTGGCGATCGCTGGGCGCGTCGACGACCACGGTCATGAAGCCGTCCTCGAGAAAATGGCGCCTGGCCCGCACGAGGAAATTGCCGCGAAGGTCGCCGAACTTGATCTCCCCGTTCTCCACGCTGAGTTTCACCTGGCCCGGCGAGCCGGGAAAGAGCGCCACCGCGTGGGTGAACCTGGTCGCGCCGGGTTGATGGGTCACCAGCGCGGAGATGGAGCGACCCTGCAGCGGGACGACGATCAGTTCGTTGGCGAATGCCGCGTTCGGGTCCGTCCCCTGCGCAAGAGCGGACTGCGGCGGCGTTCCGAACAGCGCGAATGCGAGAACCGGCCAGCCGCTCCTTGCGCGCATGATTCCTACTCCGGCTTGATGCCGGCTTCCTTGACCACCTTCGCCCACTTGACCGTCTCGTCCGCAATGAAGCGGCCGAACTCCTCCGGGCTCATCTGCGCCGCTTCCCCGCCTTCGGACTCGAAGCGCTTCTTCGTTTCAGCCGATGCGAGGATCACCGAGAGCTCCTTGTGCAGCCGCTCGATGACCGGGCGCGGCGTGCCGGCCGGAGCGACGATGCCCCACCAGTTTATGGCTTCGTAGCCGGGCACGCCCGCCTCGGAGATCGTCGGCAAATCCGGCAGGGCGGGGACGCGCTTCGCGCTGCCCACTCCCAGCGCCTTGAGGCGTCCGGACCGGATGTGGGGCAGAGTCTGGATGAGCGAGCCGATCGCGATCTGGGTGTTGCCCGCGATCACGTCCATCATTGCCGGGCCGCCGCCCTTGAACGGAATGTGCACGATGTCCACGCCCGATTGCAGTTTGAACAGCGAGCTCGCCAGATGCTGGAAGCTGCCGACGCCGGCTGAGGCGTAGTTCAGCTGCCCGGGCTTTTCCCTCGCGAGCGCGAGGAGATCCTTCAGCGATTTGACCGGAAGGTTCGCGGTGACGGCGAGCACCACCGGCCCCGTGCCGAGCAGGGCGACCGGAGCAAAGGCGTTGATCGGATCGTAGGGCAGCTTGTACATCGAGGCGCCGAACGCGTGGGCGACCGAGATCAGGAGCAGCGTGTATCCGTCGGCAGCGGCTCTCGCAACGACTTCCGTGCCGATAATTCCGCCGGCACCGCCCTGGTTTTCGGCGACGACCTGCCTGCCGAGACGATCGGAAAGCTGGAAGGCGATCATGCGCCCGACGACGTCGTTGCTGCCGCTTGGCGGAAACGGAATGATCATTCGCACCGGCTTGTTCGGGTAAGCTTGGGCGGCTGCGTCCGCCGTATACAGTGCGGCGGTGAACGGCGCGAGAAGCAGGCCGAGCATCGCGCATTTCAGTGTTCGTGGCATCTCTCCTCCTGGTTGCGGGCTATTCGGGCCGGATTCAGCGTGCGCCCAATTCGATCAGCGCGGTCGTCTCGAGGTCCTCGCCCAACCACGCCTGGAGCGCTGCCTTCCGCTTGCCGATGTATTCGATGCGCCCGTCCTTTTGCGTCATCGGCAGGTCGTGGCCGGGGATGAGAATGCTGCCAGCGCGTTTCTGCCACAGTTGCCAGATCCGCTCGATCGACGATTTGCTGAGCGCCGCGTCGTAGGTGGCTTCACCCTTGCGCGAGAGCAGCTCCGCGCGGTTCTTCGCGGCGTCGCCGGTGAAGATCGCGTCGCGCTCTTTCCCCTCGAGGACGTAGACGAGGTGGCCGGGCGTGTGGCCCGGCGCCGCGTGGGCCCTGACCCCCGGCATGCATTCCTGCCCGGCCGCGACCGGGTGCAGCGAGGGCCAGCTTTCCAGCTCGCGAATGTAGAGCTCGGGCACCGGCGTCTCGCCCCAGGGCTCGCTCATCGACCAGGCGAGCTCTCTTGCGCCGATGATTATTCGCGCCTGGCGGAACAGGATCCAGTTGAGCGAATGGTCGTAGTGCGAGTGCGTGAGGATCACGTCGGTCACGTCGGCGGGCTCGAGTCCGCGCTTCGCGAGCTGCGCGATAAGGCCTTTGCGCATGTTGAAGCTGCCGACGTCGACGAGCGCCACGTGTCCCTGGCCGCGGATCAGGGCGATCGTGCTCCAGCCCAGGCCCCCGTGGCACACCATCCTGCCGGGGAAGCCCTGGATCAGGACGTCGATCTCGTAGCCGTCGATTTTTGTCGCTTCCATTTTCACTCCGCCCGGATGTTGGCTTCCCGGATCAGCCTGCCCCACTTCTCGGAATCGGCGCGCATCGCCGCGCCGAACTGCTCGGGGGTGTTGCCGACCGCGGTCGCACCCATAGCGGAGAGTCTTTCCGACACTCCCGCGTCCTGCAGCACCTGCGTCACGTCCGCGTGGATTTTCCCGATGATCGCGCGGGGTACCGCCACCGGCGCGACGAGACCGAACCAGTTGGTGAGCTCGTAGCCGGGAACACCGGATTCGGCGACGGTCGGCACTTCAGGCGCGAGCGGCGAGCGCGTATTGCCGAGGACGGCGAGCGCCCTCAACCTCCCGCTCTTGATGTACGGAAGCGACTGAACCAGGCTGTCAAAGGTCAAAGAAACCTGCCCGCCGAGGAGGTCCTGGAAGCTCGGGCCGCTGCCTTTGTACGGGATATGGATGAGATTCACCTGCGCCATGCGCTTGAAGAGTTCTCCCGCAAGATGCGGCGCGCCGCCGGCTCCCGACGACGCATAAGTGATCTGTCCCGGGCGCGCTTTCGCGAGCGCGATGAGTTCCTTGACATTGCGCGCCGGCAGCGAAGGATGCGCAACCAGCACGAAATGCACGGCGACGACGAGCGTGATC
>DATHJM010000014.1:0-6809 GCA_035489775.1 Burkholderiales bacterium | reverse complement strand
GCCCCGCCGGGCCGAAGAACGCCCACCATGCGATAAAGCTGCGAAAACCGGGCAGGACCTCGGCGACCGTCGGGATGTCGGGCATGCGGGTGCTCCGCCGGCTGTCGACGATCGCGAGCGGCTTCACCTTTGACAGGTAGGGAGCGAGAAAGAGATAGGTGGGAAAGTAGATCGCCACGCGCCCGCTGACCCAATCGCCGATCATCTGCGAGAAATTTGCCTGTGCATAAGGAACGTGGAGCAGGTCGATCCCCGCGTAGAGTTTCAAGGACTCCCCGGCCAGGTGAAACACCGACCCGGCGCCGCTCGAGGCGTATTCGAGCTTGCCGGGGTTGCGCTTCGCATAGTCGATGAGTTCCTGCAGGGAGTTCACCGGCACCGAGGCGTTCACCGCAACGTAACTCGGCGCACTGACCGCGAGGCTGATCGGCACGAAATCCTTCAGCACGTCGAAGGCGAGATTCTTGAAAAGGAAGCGCGCGTTGACGAAAGTGCCGGAGGTTCCGTAAGTGATCGTGTATCCGTCAGGGCCGGCCCTGGCAAGCGCCTGCGCGGCGAGCGCGCCGCGCGCGGCGGTCTTCACCTCGACCACCACCGGCTGGCCGAGGCTCGCGGACATCTTCGCCGCCATCACCCGCAGCGCGGCATCGCCGCTCGAGCCCGGTGACGCGGTGCTGACCACGAGTATCGGCTTGGCGGGATAGGCCTGAGGCCGCGCGGCCGTGGCGAATGCCAGCGCGGTCGCGCAGACTGCAAGGCGGCAGACGCTCATCAGGTCTTCTTGTCGCCGGAGCCGGGCAACACGCTGTCTTTCAGGTGATAGCGGAACATCGTCTTGCCGCGCAATTTGTACAGGTAGTCGATGATGTCCTCGTTCGACATGAACTTGGACATGTCGTAGCTCTCGTGGTGCACGAGGTCTTTCAAATCGCGCCTCACGCCGGGCTTGCGCTCGATGTCGGCGAAGCCGATGGAGATGATGAGGTACACGTCGATCAGGTCGGGTACGCCGAGCACGCGCTTGAGCGGCTCCTGGACGTGGACCGTTCCCCAGTGCGACCCGAGGCCGAGCGACGCGATCGCGAGCTGCATGTGCGTGCAGGTGTTCGCCAGGCCGTCGGTGAAGTGGCTCGCGTGCCGCCCGAAGGTGAAGGCGGCGTTCACCGTCGCCCACTGCCTGCGGCCGTCGCCGAGCACCACGATCACCACCGGAGCCTCGTGCCAGGGACGGCGCTGCTGCCCGCCGGTGCTGTTGCGGATCTTCTGCCATTCGTCCTTCAGATCGTCCCCCTTGACCTGGAAGGCGGGGTGGCGCAGCTCGAAGGGCCGCATCTGCTCCATCCAGAAACAGAACTCCTGGTTGGTGTCCTGGAAGGCATCGTAGAGATCCTTCTTCTTCTTCGGGTCCTTGATGACGAGATACTCCCACGGCTGGCCGTTCGCGCCGGACATCGCCCAGCGGCCTGCCTCGAGAATCTTCTGCACGTATTCTTCGGGAATGGGATCGGGTTTGATGCGGCGCACGCTCATGCGCGTGGTCATGATGCGGTAAAGGACGTCGTAGTCGGATTCGGACTGGACCTTCGAACCGTCGGCCATGAGCTATGCTCCCTCGAGTCACGCGTGCCACATGGTAGCCCGAGGCTGCGAGCGGGCGCAAAAGAAAGGCACCGGGCGTGCCCGGTGCCTGCGTTCGGACGGAAGGCCGGAGTCCGGGCTAGGGCACGGACCCGGAAATCACCAGGGATAGAAAACGGTGTTGAACTGCAACGAGTCCACGTTATCGCGCTTGACGAACTCCAGGCGGAGCTTCAGGTTCTTGTTGACGATGTATCCGGCTCCTATGCCGAACATGAAACCGTCGTCGTCGCCGAAATCGTATCCCGCGCGCCCGATCAGCTCGACGTTCGGCGCGACCAGGTACCGCGCCACGCCTGTGGTCCAGGGCCCGTTGGCCTTCGCATTGCAAAGCGGCCCGACGCACCCGGTCGCCTTCAATTTACCGGTATCCATGTAGCCGGCTTCCGCATCGACATAGAAGTTCCGTGCTATTGCCGGGAAATTGTAGCCGCCGAAAGCCTGAAAGCCCGTGCCATTATCCAGCCCGGAAACCTTGTTCTGGCTCACCCCGGCGCCGAAGAAAACTCTCCGCAGGTCGAAACCCTGGCCGGCTGCAACGGAAGAAAACAGCATCGCAATGAGTGCAAATGCCGTCACACGAAGTGGTTTTGACATGTCGTTCCTCCTTTCAGACTATTTCAGACTGACCATAACCGCGCGCGAATGGTATTACAGGACACGCTCGTCGCCGTTCCTGTTTGGCCGCATAATTGTGAACTTTTGCACGGATGGGCCTTTGCTTCATCTCTCGAGGAGTTTCGATTCCTTGAAAACCCTGTCTCGCGCCGCAGCCGGCTCGCTCGCCCTTGCGGCGGCATTGCTGTCATGTCTCGGCCCGGCGAGCGCCGAGCCGCGCTTCTCATTTGCTGCGACGCCGGGGAAGTTGCCCAAGGACGTGGTGCCCAGGCACTACGCGCTGCGCATCGTTCCGGCGACGACTTTCGACCGCTTCGACGCCGAGGCGCTCATAGACATCGAAGTCGCCCGACCCGTGCCGGCGATCGTCGTCAATGCCGCCGAGTTGAGCTTCAAGTCCGCGAGGCTGCGCGCCAGCGCCGGAGACGAAACGGGCCTTACGCCAAGCTTCGATTCCGAGCGCGAAATCGTGACGCTGACGCCCGCGACCGCGCCGATTGCTCCCGGCAGCTACCGGCTCGGCATCGCCTACTCCGGCAAGATCGGCAAGCATCCCCAGGGCCTGTACCAGATTGCGTACAAGCAGCGCGAGCAAGGGCGGCTCGTGGAGAAGCTGATGCTTGCTACCCAGATGGAACCGGTGCAGGCGCGCCGGCTCTTTCCGGGATGGGACGAGCCGGTGTTTCGCGCGAGTTTCGAGATCGTCGCGGTGATCGACGCGCCCTTGACCGCGGTCTCGAACATGCCGCAGTCCAAGGTCGAACTCCGGCCCGACGGCAGGAAGGAAGTGAGCTTTGCCAGATCTGTGCCGATGTCGACGTATCTGGTGGGGCTCTTCGTCGGAGAGATGGATCTCCTGGAAGACAGCGTCGATGGAATCCGGCTCGCGATCCATACCGTGAAAGGCAAGCGCGAGCGCGCGCGTTACGCGATGGAAGCGACCAAGGAGCTCCTTCGCTATTACAACGACTACTTCGGCGAACCTTACCCTCTGGTCAAGCTGGATCAGATTGCGCTTCCGGGAGGCATAGGCGGAGCGATGGAAAACTGGGGGGCGATCGCCTACAACGAAGCCCGCCTCCTGTACGATCCGGGCGAAGATTCTCTGCGCGAGCAGCAAGGGGTCTACGGCATCATCGCGCACGAGATCGCGCACCAATGGTTCGGCAACCTCGTCACGATGGCCTGGTGGGACAACCTGTGGCTCAACGAGGGGTTCGCCTCGTGGATGGCGGGCAAGGCCACGGAGCGCTTCAATCCGCGCTGGGGAGCGCAGCTGCGCCAGGCGCTCTGGAAAGACTCGGCCCTGTCGGAGGACGCGCGCAGGACCACCCATCCGATCCAGACACCGGTCGAGAACGACAGGCGCGCGATGGACGTCTTCGATTCCATCACCTACGCCAAGGGAGCCGCGGTCCTGCGCATGCTCGAGGGCTATCTCGGCGAAGACGTTTTCCGCGCGGGTGTGCAGCGCTACGTGCGCGCGCACCGCTTTTCCAGCACGACCACGGCGGACTTCTGGCACCATCTGTCGGGAACATCGGGACAAGACATCGGCAAGCTGGTCGCGGGCTGGACCGAGCAGCCGGGATACCCGGTCGTGAAAGTCCTGCAGCGGTGCGAAAACGGCGCCGCAGTCGTGACGCTCGCCCAGGAGCGCTTCACCCTCAACGACTCGAAAGCGCCGGCGCTCACGTGGAATGTGCCGGTGATCCTCGCCGACGAGGCTGGCACGCGGCGCACGGTGCTTCTCGAGCCGGGCCCGCAGAAACTGCGCCTCGAACGTTGCGGCGCACTGCTCGCAAACGCGGGCGACACCGGGTACTACCGCAGCCAGTACGACAATCGGAATTTTCGCCGGCTCGTGCCCGCTTTGAAACGGCTTCCTGCCCCGGACCGTCTGCGCCTTCTCCTCGATACCTTCGCGCTCGCGCAGGCGGGGCGCGTCGACGTGACGCGCTATCTCGCGCTGGTGGAGAACCTCGGCGCTGAGACCGACCGCACGATCTGGGATCATGTCACCGGTGCGCTGCGCCTTCTGCGCGAGCTGATCGATTCACCGGGCGAGCAGGCCCTCTTCGATCGCTACGTCGCGCGGCTGCTGGAGCCGCCGTTTGCCAGGGTCGGATGGGACGCGCGGCCGGGCGAACCCGCCGACGCCGCGTTGCTGCGCAGGTCCCTGATCGAGGCGCTCGGCAGGGCTGGGCACGAAGCGGTCGTGCGTGAGGCGCAGTCCCGTTTCGCCGCGCGCGCCGAGAAGCCGATCGATCCGGCGATCCGGCCCGCGGTGCTGAACGTCGTCGGCCGCTACGCCGGCCAGTCTGCCTTCGAGGCCCTGCTCGAGCGCATGCGCAGCGCCACCGACATGACCGACAAGTGGGAGGCGCAGTCCGCGCTGCGGCAAGTGCGGGACCCGAGGCTGCTGCGGCGGCTGATGGAACTGATGCTGACCGATGAGCTGCCGCCGAGCGATGCGGTTTTCAATCTCACTCACATCGGCGACGACAGCGGGCGGGTCGAGCTTGTCTGGCGGTTCGTGCTGGAACACCTTCCAGCCATCCTCGCCAAGGCCTCGCCGCGCGGACGCCCTCACGTTCTGCCCGACGCCGCCTTGGCCTTCACCGATGCGGCGCGCGCGGACGAGCTGATCGCGCTGACCAGGGCACACCTCGATGCCACCGCGCTCTATCAGGCCGAGAAGGCCGCGGACTGGATCCGGTTGAAAGCTTCAGTCAAAACACGCGAAGCACGCCGCGCAATCGACTGGGCGCAAGCGCGCCTGCGCCAGGAGCCTACCCCTCTCTCCGGGCGCGGGGAGAGGGGTCGGAGCAGGGAGAACTAGTTTACGGCGAAGCAGTAGAACAAGCCGTTGCCGCCCGTGCCTTGAAGGGCGGCCTGGCTGCAGCCCGGGGCGCCTTCTTTGGTCGGCCGGGACAGGTGCGAGGAGTTCCACGACTTGGAGGCGTCGTCGTCGCGCAGGCCCTGGCGGTCGTGGTGGCCGAGCATCGCGGCTCCGAAACCGCCGGAAGTCCAGTTGCTGCATGTCGAATCGTCGCTACCCGCGATCGCCCGGCCATCCCGCGTGGAGCCGGTCAGGATGTCGTGCATGTTCGGCTTGTCGGTGCGGCCGTTGACCATTTCGCCCTTTTCGTTCAGCGCCGTTTCCTTGGTGAGATTGTTCGCGCCGTGCAGCAGGTCGACGTTGCTTGCGACGGTGACACCCTTGGCGTTCTGCCACGGGCCGCGACCGATGCGGTCTCGGGCGTCAACGCCGGGGTACCCGCTGGAGCCGGTGGTGCTGAGGTAAGCGCGCCAGGTGCGATTACCGGAACCCGCGGCTTGCGCGAGCGACTGGCAATGCCGGTCGGCGCCCGCGAGCCCGCCCAGGTCGGCTCCTTTTCCCGAGCCGACGCTGGTGACGAACAACGACGTGCCGCCCGGTGGCGACTGCATGCTCCCGCACGAGCCGAGCGCGAGCCCGGCGGCCGCCACCAGGGAAATACGTATGGCTGTTTTCATTTCATTCCTCCTTTGATTGAGAAAATTCATCATCAACAGCGCGCACTCCCTGTACCCGGCCGCTTGAATCGGGGTGAGCTTTTCGCAGCTTTTCTCGTTGATGGGGCCGGGCAATCTGCGGCACTTCTAGGATAACACCGCCGGCACGGCGGATAGCCTGATGTTATCAGGCTAGAGCTTCCTCACTTCTTGAAGAATTTCCTCACCGTCATCCCGGAGGTTTCGGCCCAGTAGACGTTGCCGGAGCGTAGGCTCCCGGGATCAGTACCACCACCGCAGCGAACAGAGCGAAAAATATCCGGCGGGCACGACGAATCAGGGTCATGGTCGTCCTCCTTGGGTGAAGTTCGCTTGGGGAGCTATTTTTCCGCGGCTTCGCGCGACTGCTGCGACTGCTGCACTTGCTCCATGGCCTTGTCGATATTCTGCCGCGCCTGCTCCATGGTCTTCTTGGCTTGCTCTACTTCCTGCTTCTTGAGCGCGGCGGCGGTGGCCGCGGTGCTCGCGGTCTCGACACCACAGCCGGCAAGCGCCGCGGCTGCGATCAGGAAAATAAAGCGTGTCATGGCATTTCCTTCCGGGTGGGGGCCGAAACAGGATAGCACTGCCGGCGTCAGCCGAGCTTCGCGGCCACCGCCCTTGAGAATTCCCCGGTGCCGAGTTTCCCGCCGAGATCCACGGTGCGTGTCGCGGGGTCGTTCAGCGTAGCGTCCACAGCCGCGTCGATATTTCTTGCCGCGGCGGCAAACGCATCGTCGTTTTGGCGCGCGGCGATCCATTCGAGCAGCATGGCGGCCGAAAGGATAAGAGAGGTGGGGTTCGCCTTGTCCTTTCCCGCGATGTCGGGCGCGGAGCCGTGCTGGGCCTGTGCGAGGCAGTATTCGTCCCCGGCGTTGATCGAGCCGCCGAGACCGAGGCCGCCTGAGAGCTCGGACGCCTCGTCCGAAAGGATGTCGCCGTACATGTTCTCGGCGACGATCACGTCGAAGCGCATCGGGTCGCGCAAGAGGAGGGCGGCCATGGCGTCCACGATC
>DATHJM010000013.1:0-8248 GCA_035489775.1 Burkholderiales bacterium | reverse complement strand
CCGAGCCCTCCGCATGCCGCGTGTAATGGCGGTCGATGGCGATGGGACGCAGTTCGTCGGGCTTGCGGTTGGAAGGCCTCATTGTCGCTTTTGCGGCATGTGCTTGCGGATCGCGGCGCGGATCTCCTCGATCGCGCGCTCGATTTCCTCGTCGGTGAGGTCGCTGTTGTCGGCCTTGCTGAAATCCCCCAGCTGCGTGCTGACCCCGTCCAGCACCAGCGTCTGCGTGGACACCTCCCCGGCGAGCGTGCCGGCGTGCTTTTCCGCCCAGTTCATCGCCACGACCGAAAGGTTGTCGGAATCGGCGCCGGCTCGCAGTTCCGCCAGATCCAGCAGCTCGGGGATCGCCTTCATGAGGTCGTTCCTCAGCAACGCCCCCGTGATGAGTTTTCCCGTAAGCGGGCCCCACCAGCCGTCGGTGCACAGAATCAAAGTGTCGTCTTCGCGCAGCAGGGTGGGCTTCGACAGCTCCACTTGCGGGAGCGTGGTCGCCCCGATGCAGTTGAAGATCTTGTTGCGATCGGGATGGGCCGCAACGGCCTCCTCGCGGACGCGGCCCTGGTCGACCAGCATCTGCACCCGGGAATGATCCCGCGTCTGCGCCTGGATCCGGCCTTCCCTGATGTGATAGAGCCGCGAATCGCCCACGTGCGCCCAAAAGGCCGTCGAATCCTGCACGACGCAAGCCACGCAGGTGGTCCGCGGCGACTCGATCAGCCTGCGCGCCTTGGCATAATCGCCGAGCGCGAAGTGCGCGTCGGTGATGCTCTTTTGCAGGAAGCCGAACGGGTCGGCGAGCTTGGGCCTGGCTTCGCGCTGGAATGCTTCCGTGAGGAGCTGCGCGGCGATTTGCGAGGCGACCTCCCCATGCAGATGCCCGCCCATGCCGTCGGCGATCACCATGAGCAATGCGTCACGGGTGTAGGCGTAGCCGGTGCGATCCTGGTTCGCCTCGCGGCCTCCCTTTCGGCTTTCCTGAAAGATCGAGAATCTCATCGCCCGATCCGCTTCATCCAGGCGCTGCGAAGGCGCGCGACAAGGGAACTCTTGCGGTGCACTTCGGGGTCCTTTTCGCGCAGCAGCACCTTCTGCAGCGCAAACACGCTTTGCGGGCGCTTCAAGTGATCGAGCTCCAGGCACCAGTCGATCGTTTCGAGCAGCTGCCGTGAATACTTGCCGTTCCACACCTTCGTCGCGGAGACGTAGCGGTCCTTCTCGGCGCGGTTGTCGGCCGCCTGGGGCGCCGCGCTCGCAAGACAGGCAAAAATGCTCGCGCCGATGGCGTAGCAATCGCTCCAGGGCCCGAGCAGGTCGCGGTTCTTGTACTGCTCGGGCGGCGCGAAGCCGGGCGTATACATCGGGCTCAGGAGGCGCTGGCCCTCCTGGACGAGCGTCTGGCGGGCGGCGCCGAAGTCGATCAGCACGGGCGTATTGTCGTTGCGGATGTAGATGTTGGCGGGCTTGATGTCCAGATGAAGGAGTTTGTTCGAGTGCACCTCCCGCAACCCGTTCAGCAGCAGGTTGAACACATGCCGGATGAATCTTTCCTTGATCGTTCCGCGGTGCGCGTGGATGTGTTCCTGCAGCGTGCGCCCGCGCTCGTAGCGCATCACCATGTAGACGGTCTCGTTCGCACGAAAAAAATTCAACACCCGCACCACGTTCGGGTGCGACAGCCGCGCGAGCGAGCGGCCTTCCTCGAAGAAGCACCGCATGCCGTAGCGAAACGTGGCCAGGTTTTCCTCCGAAATCGAGGGCAGCGCATCGCCCTCTTTTCGCAACGCGAGCTGGCTCGGAAGGTATTCCTTGATCGCAACCGGCAGGTCGTTTTCGTCGTAGGCGAGATAGACGATGGAAAAACCCCCGCAGGAGAGCACGCTCGCGATGCGGTAGTTTTCGAGCTGATAGCCGTCCGGCAGCGGCTGATTGGCCTGCTGTGGCATTAAAGGGGTAGCGGCGCGGCGTTTGTAACCGTTATCATAGCGGCGTTTTCAATTGCCGCCGGCATTATACGGCGCCACTCATCGCAATCCATGATCACCAGCATGACCGGCTACGCGGCGGCGACCCGAGAGCTGCCGACGGCATCGCTCGCGGCGGAGGTGAAAAGCGTCAACGGCCGTTATCTCGACGTGCAATTCAGGCTGCCTGAGGAGCTGCGCGCCGTGGAGCCCGCCCTCCGCGAGCTCATCCAGACGCGCGTGGGGCGCGGCAAGGTGGAGTGCCGGATCTCGGTCACTGCGCCGACCGGGGCCGCGCCGCAGATAAGCGTGAATGAAGGTTTGCTCGCGGCGCTCGCCGAAACCTCGAGAAAGGTGCGAACGCAGATCTCCGACGCGCGGCCGCTGAGCGTGGGCGAAGTGCTGCACTGGCCCGGCGTGCTCGGAGACGACCGGTCGGCGGCGCTGCGCGAGGCCTGCGTGGCGCTCGTGCAGGAGCTCCTCGAGGACTTCGCGGCGACTCGCGCGCGCGAGGGCGGAAAGCTCGCCGCGATGCTCATCGAGCGTGTGGAGCGCATGAAATCTCTGCTCGCCTCGATTCAACCGAAACTGCCCGAAGCGATCGCCGCCTACGAAGAAAAGCTGTCCGCGCGCCTTCGCGAGGTGCTGGGCGCCACGGACGAGGAGCGCATCCGGCAGGAAATCGCGCTTTTCAGCGTCAAGGCGGACGTCGCAGAGGAACTCAATCGCCTGGGAGCGCACCTCGAAGAGGTGCAGCGCGTGGTCCGGGCCGGAGGGGCGGTCGGCAAGCGACTGGACTTCCTGATGCAGGAGCTGAACCGCGAGGCGAATACGCTCGGCTCGAAGTCCGTCTCGAAGGAACTCTCCGACGCGAGCCTCGAGTTCAAGCTGCTGATCGAGCAAATGCGCGAGCAGATCCAGAATATCGAATGAACGAGCCGTTGCAAAACTGATTGCAACGGCTCTAATTTAGGGGAGTATGAGGGGAGATATCCCCTCAATCGTAAAACTGCAATGATCGGCAATCTTTTCATCGTCTCGGCGCCCTCGGGCGCGGGCAAGTCGTCTTTGGTGAGCGCCGCGCTCGCCGGGGACAAGGGGCTTGCGCTCTCGGTTTCCTTCACCACGCGGCCTCCGCGCGCCGGCGAAAAGAACGGCCGCGAGTATCATTTCGTCGACCGCAAGACCTTCGAATCGATGCTCGAGCGCGGCGAGTTTCTGGAATCGGCCGAGGTCCACGGAAACCGCTATGGCACCTCCCAGAAATGGATCGCCGAAGCCCGCGCCAAGGGCCTGGATATCCTGCTCGAGATCGACTGGCAGGGCGCCCGGCAGGTTCGAAAGGCGTTTCCGGACGCGGTGAGCATCTTCATCCTTCCGCCGCCCCCCGTCCTGCAGGAGCTCGAGCGCCGGCTGCGCGGGCGGGGCCAGGACTCCGAAGAAGCGATCCAGCGGCGATTGCGCGATGCCCGCGAGGAAATGAGTCACGTCGCCGAGTTTGATTATGTTATTATAAACAAAGAGTTTGAAGAAGCGCGGCGGGACCTCACAGCCGTCGTGCGGGCAGCCAGGCTGATGCTTTCCCGCCAGAGCGCACGACATCCGGAAATCTTCAAATCATTTGGCTAGACTTAGAGAGGACCCATGGCGCGAATCACCGTAGAAGATTGTCTAAAGAAGATACCCAACCGCTTCCAGTTGACGCTCGCGGCCACTTACCGCGCGCGTCAGCTCGCCCAGGGCGGCACGCCTCACATCGAGACCACGCGCGACAAGCCCACGGTCATCGCATTGCGCGAAATTGCAGCAGGCAAGGTAGGCGTGGAATACCTGAACCGCGTCCACACTGGGTGAACGCAGACTGTGACGGACTGAAATCTTCTTTCGCTCTCCCCTCCTTTCTCAAGGAGGGGTGGCGCGAAGCGCCGGGGTGGCTGGCCGTCTGCTCGACCACCCCGCCGGCTGTCGCCGGCACCCCTCCTCATTCGAGGAGGGGAGAAAAAAAGCGCCAAACCCGCAGCACCGGCGTCTGAACATGGCCGCTGTCGCCATTACCGACCTCAGGCAGCACCTCGGCTACCTCAAGCCGAGCGACATCTCCCGCATCGAAGAAGCCTACCAGTTCAGCGACGCCGCGCACCAGGGACAATTCAGGAAGAGCGGCCATCCCTACATCTCCCACCCGATCGCGGTCGCGGAGATCGTCGCCGACTGGCAGCTCGACGCCCAGGCAGTGATGGCGGCGCTCCTTCACGACGTGATGGAGGACACCGAGGTCTCCAAGCAGCAGATCACCGAGCGCTTCGGCAAGCCTGTGGCCGAGCTGGTGGACGGCCTTTCCAAGCTCGATCGCATCGAGTTCCAATCCCAGGCGGACGCGCAGGCCGAGAACTTCCGCAAGATGCTGCTCGCGATGGCGCGCGACGTGCGCGTCATCCTGATCAAGCTCGCCGACCGGCTGCACAACATGAGAACGCTCGAGGCGGTCGGCCCGGAGAAGCGCCGGCGCGTAGCGCGCGAGACACTGGAGATCTACGCGCCGATCGCAAACCGCCTCGGCCTGGACAGCCTCTTTCGCGAACTGCAGGAGCTCTCGTTCTCGAACCTGTATCCAGGGCGTTACAAAGTGCTCGCCAAAGCGGTGAAGTCGGCGCGCGGCAATCGCCGCGAAGTGGTCAACAAGATCCTCAAGGCGCTCAAGGAGCGTCTGCAGTCGACGGAAATCGAGGCGACCGTCACCGGCCGCGAGAAGCACATCTATTCGATCTACAACAAGATGCAGGAAAAGCACCTGTCGTTCTCGCAGGTGCTGGACATCTACGGTTTCCGGGTCGTCGTCAAGGACATTCCCGCCTGCTACCTCGCGCTCGGCGCGCTGCACAGCCTGTACAAGCCCGTGCCCGGAAAATTCAAGGACTACATTGCGATCGCGAAGGTCAACGGCTATCAGTCGCTGCACACCACGCTGATCGGCCCTTACGGCATGCCGGTCGAAGTCCAGATCCGCACGCAGGCCATGAACCGCATCGCAGACGCCGGTGTCGCTTCGCATTGGCTGTACAAGAGCTCGGACGCGGAGATCAGCGAAGTGCAGCAGCGCACCCACAAATGGCTGCAATCGCTGCTCGACATCCAGCACACTTCGGGCGATCCCGCCGAATTCCTCGAGCACATCAAGGTGGACCTCTTTCCGGACGAGGTCTACGTGTTCACTCCCCAGGGCAAGATCATGGCGATGCCGCGCGGAGCGACGGCGGTGGATTTTGCCTACGCGGTGCACACCGATATCGGCAACCGCTGCGCCGCGGCCAGAATCAACTACGAGCTTGCGCCCCTCAGAACCGAACTCAAGAACGGCGACCGGGTCGAGATCATCACCGCCGCGCACGAGCATCCCAACCCGGCGTGGCTGTCCTACGTGAAGACCGGCAAGGCGCGCTCGCAAATCCGGCACTTCCTGAAAACGATGCAATACGAGGAAGCTGCGGCGCTGGGCGAGCGCATGCTCACCCAGGCCGTGCGCGCGCTCGGAGTGAAACCCTCGGAGGCGACTCCGGATCGCTGGGAAAGGCTGGTTCGCGACCTCGGGGCGAAATCGCGCCAGGAAGTCGTCGCGGACATCGGCCTGGGGAAGCGGCTCGCGGCCATCGTCGCGCGCAAGCTGCTTTCGCTGTCGGAGCCCCATGAGACGGAAGGGAAGGAAGGAACGGAAGGAAAGGAAGGAACGGAAGGAAAGGAAGGAAAGGAGGGAAAGGAGGGAAAGGCGCTGCCCGGCTCGATCGTCATCCACGGGTCCGAAGGGCTGGCCGTGCAGTTCGCCAAATGCTGCAACCCCATCCCGGGCGACCCTATCATGGGGTTCATCAAGAAAGGTCAAGGCCTTGTCGTGCACACCCACGACTGCCCGACCGCCGCCAAATCGCGCGGCGATCCCGAAAAATGGCTCGACGTGCAATGGGCACCGGAAACCGACAAGATGTTCGACCTCGGGATCCGCGTGACGGTCGTCAACCAGCGCGGCGTTCTCGCCAAGGTAGCCACGGCGATCTCCGAGGCCGGCTCCAACATCGACAACGTCAACATGGACGAAGAGCGCAGCCTCTACACCACCATGCACTTCACGCTGCAGGTCGCCAACCGCCTGCACCTCGCCAAGGTCATGCGCATCCTGAGGGGCATCCAGGAAGTGGTAAGGATCGCGCGGGTGAAGGAGTAGGCCGGAGCGGCCCTAGGGCTTGCGAGTCAAGGCATCGATCACTCGCTCTACCCACTCGATAACATTCCTGAGCGGCGTCTGAACGAGTCCCCAGCCGAGGGCCGCGCCGACAGCGTTCGCGATCATGTCGGCGATCTCGAAAGTGCGGTAGTCCGTCATCCCCTGGAGGAATTCCAGCACCACGCCCATCGCAGCGAACGCCAACGCGACGCCCAGCTGGCGGCCCCGGCCCTCGAAGAGCATGCCGAACCAGAACGCCAGGCAGCCGTACGCGAAAAAATGCGCAAGCTTGTCCCGATTTTCCCCGAGATCCACGTCGATCGGGATGAGCGACAAGACCACGACCGCCGCCACCATCCCCCACCCCAGGAGAAGCCAGATTCGCCGGTGGCTTTGGGAAAGCTGCGTCAATTGCACGGAATCCAATTGAGCGGATCATCCCAGACGGTTTCGCCCGCGGCGACTTGCGTTCCGGCCACGAAGAGCGGCCTCGGGCCGAGCTTGGTGACTTTGACCGATATCCGTCGCGTATCCGGATTCACGGCCTGCGTTTCGCCTTCGGTCCACTCCCTCGACCCGGCCCCCACGGCCGATTCGTGGCACAGCTTCACACCGGGCTTCGCCATGGCGGCCAGTGTCTCGTTCGTGGCCCGAAATCTCGCGACCATCATCGGCGTCGCCCGCCCGGCCACTGCGTCGTCCTTCCACGTCCCGGCGTAGCTGTCGCCGCTCGCCCAGGAATAGACGCCGTAGCCGTTGCGCTTGTCGTTCGCGAATGCGCCCTCGTAGCGGTCCCCTGCGAAAGCCGAGCGCTCGCCCCAGGTATATAGCCCAGAGCCGTGCTTGGCGTCGTCCGCGAACTCGCCCTCGTAGCGATCGCCCCACGGCCAGGATTTCACCCCGCGCCCGTGTTTCTTGCCCTCGTGAAATTCACCCGCATAGACGGCGCTTCCACCGGCCCTGCCCTGGCCTTCCGCCTTGCCATCCTTGCAACCGCCGGAGTAAGAAGCTTGCAGCTCCGGATCAAGCACAAGACATTTGGACTGAGCCTGCGCAGGGGCAGACAACGCGCAGAGCATGAGCGCAAGGACAATCGAACAGCTGATGAGGTCCAGTTTGCGGTTTCGAACCACCCCGGCTGCTTCGCAGCCACCCCTCCTCATCGAGGAGGGGAAAACGCGACTGCAAGATCTCCCCTCCTTTCTTAAGGAAGGACTGCAAGATCTCCCCTCCTTTCTTAAGGAGGGACTGCAAGATCTCCCCTCCTTTCTTAAGGAGGGGTGGCGGCCAAAGGCCGCCGGGGTGGTCATCGTTGTCGGCACTACTTCGTCTCCCACTTCAACGTCACGCTCGCCGGTCCCACCAAGACCTTCGGCCCCTTGTCGTCGGGCTTGCGGCGTTCCTGCCAGAAAAAATCGCCGATCGCGAAACCGAGCAGCGAGCTCGCCACCGTATCCGACAACCAGTGCTCGCGCGAGGCGATCCTTCCGGCGTTGGCGAGTGCGGCTATTCCGTACAGCCACGGTGCGTCGTACTCCTTTGCAAACGGCGTCACCGCGGCCCAGGTGACGGTCGCGTGATTCGAGGGGAAAGAAGAGCCCGAGCGCCTGAACGGCTCGAAATCCGCCGGCCCCTTCTCGTCCACCGGGCGGGCGCGGCCGACCGCGTATTTGATACCGAGGTTTGCGAACAAGCCCGTGGCCCCTGCCTGAATCGCGGCGATGCCGGTATTGCCGAAGCGCCGGTCCTGCTCGGAGAGCGCAGCGACCCCCGCCCCGCCCATCGCGGCGACGGGCAGCCACTTGCCGAACCCGTCCAGCATATCGAGCGCGCGCGAGCCGGGGTGACGATCCACGGACCGGGACACACTCCGGTCGAGCACCGCCGAGCCGAGCACGGCGCCGGCTCCAAGCAGGGCGGTTTTCCAGGCGCTCGAGCTGCTCAAAGCGCCGGCTCCGTTGCCCCAATCCCGCGCGGTCATCCTGCCCAGGTTCTCGAACGGCCGGTCCCACATCGGGCTTCCGAGGTACGGCAAGTTGTAGTCGTCCTCCCCGTCTCCGAAGCGCACCAG
>DATHJM010000012.1:0-4472 GCA_035489775.1 Burkholderiales bacterium | reverse complement strand
AGGTGACCCCGGAGCTCGCCGAGCGCATGGGCCTCACGGGACTTGCGGCCAGAGCGAGCGGGGTCGCGCGCGATCTGCGCGTCGATTACCCGATCCCGCCCTATCAGCAGCTCGATCCGCGCGCCGCCTCGCACACGCGCGGCGATGTCGCAGCGCGCGTCGCGGTGCGCTTCGACGAGGTTTTCGAATCGATGCGTCTGGTGCAGGCGCTCGTGCAGGAGCTGCCCCCCGGCGGCATCCGCGTGCCGGTCGGGGCCGCACCAGCGGGCGCGCGCGGCCTGGGCTGGGTCGAGGGCTGGCGCGGTGAGGTGCTGATCGCGCTGGAGACCGCCGGGGCAAACCGCATCCACCGAGCGCATCCGCACGATCCCTCCTGGCAGAACTGGCCGCTGCTCGAGCACGCGGTGCACGGCAACATCGTTCCGGACTTCCCGCTCATCAACAAATCGTTCAACCTGAGTTACAGCGGCGTAGATTTATGAAAAACCTGCGATGCGTTGCGGCGCAGAAAAAACCTGCGCAGCAACGCGAGAGTTCTAAAAAAACATTATGTATCAGATCCTGAAGCAGATCGTAAAAACGGGCATCGTCAGCGAGCCCGCTCCGCTTCCGGATGCCGCGCTGCGAGCGCTCGAGCAGCGACTGGGCGAGGTGATGCTCAAGCATTTCGGCCGCGCGCTCGCGATCCGGCACGTGGACGCCGGCAGTTGCAACGGCTGCGAGCTCGAGATCCACGCCATGAACAGCCCCTATTACAATCTCGAGCGGCTCGGCATCAAGTTCGTCGCGAGCCCCCGCCACGCGGACATGCTTCTGGTGACCGGTCCCGTATCGCGCCACATGGAGACCGCGCTCAAGCGGACCTGGGAGGCCACTCCCGACCCGAAGCTGGTGGTGGCGATCGGCGACTGCGGCTGCACGGGCGGAATCTTCGGCGAGAGCTACGCGAGCTGCGGCCGGGTCTCGAACGTGATCCCGGTGGATGTCGCCGTTCCCGGATGCCCGCCGACCCCGGTCGCGATCCTGCAGGGTATTCTCACCGCGATAACACCGGGCCGCTAGAGCGAATGGAACTCTCTCTCGCGTTCATCGGCTGGTTCTTCACGCTCACTTCGGTCGGCGCGCTCGTCTTCGGAGGCCTGCTCGTCCTGATGCTCGTGCGCGCGGGAGATCTCGAGCGGCGCTACCTGAGTTACAGCATCTGGAACGATCTGGTGCTCGGGGCGATCTGGGTGCTGGGGCTCGCCGGAGGGATAGGCGTGGTCCGCCTGCAACCGTGGGGAAGATATCTGCTTGAGCTCTTTTGCTGGGCGCTGATCGTGCTGCTGCTGCTCTCCGCGGCTTCCCGGCTTTACGCCCTCAGGCAGCCCGATCCGGGGCTGCCGCCGGTCAATTGGCTGGGGGCGATCGCCGGCATCACGCTGGTCCTCGTACCGGTCCTCGCGATCTGCGCCGCGACGATCGTGACCCTGCGCAGCCCCGAAGCGATGAAAGCGTTCTCCTGAGCTCTCAGGGTTTCAGGTAGGCGTAGCCTTCTTTTTGCTGCAGATGCGTGATCTGCACCACGCCCGAGGGCACGAACTCCACCCCGAGGATGAACTGGTCCTTCTTGAGCTTGCGGTTGCGCAGCGTGATCTCGCACACCTGGAACTTCACGCCCCTCGCGATCAGGTCCTGCACGCGCGCGTCGAAGGGCCCGAAGCGGTCCTTTGCGCCCTCCATCAGGAAATCGACGCCGTCGGCGTGGGTCACCGCGATGAGCCTTGCCTTGGGATCGACTTCGAGATGATTGTTCATGTTGCGCAGGCCCTTGGTCGCCTGCTCCAGGCCGCTGTCGAAATGGTAGACGGCTTTTTCCTGCGCCCAGGAGCCCGCGGAAGTCAGCGACAGGGTCAGCACGGCGAGCAGGTTCGCGGCGAGTTTCACGGCAGGCTCCTCTCTAATAGACAGGCCCGGTACACTGTACGCGAATCGCACCGACCTGGAAAATTCTTCCATGCTGAAATCTCACGAGACTTCATCGAAGATCGCAGTCCGCGGGTTGGCGGGTGTCCTGCGCGCGGGAGCCTTTGCCGTCCTCATCGGGACCGGTGCGCAGGCAGAGGAACTGAACCAGGCCCTGAACGAAACCGTCCTCACAGTGCCGAAGGAAGGGATTTTCTTTACCGCGAAGCTCGAAACCACGATTTTCAAGCCGGCCGGCACCGGCCCTTTTCCCATTGTCGTGATCAATCACGGCAAGTCTCCGGGCCACTTGCGCCACCAGGGCCGTTATCGCCCGCTCATGGCGGCGCGCTATTTCATGCAGCGCGGCTACGTCGTCGTAGTGCCGATGCGCCAGGGGTTCTCGAACTCGACCGGAGACTACATCGACGCGGGCTGCAACATGGAAAGCAACGGCCGCGCGCAGGCCGAGGACGTTCGAGCCGCGCTGGACTACGTCACCGCGCTACCCTACGCGGACAAGAACAACATCGTAGTGCTGGGCCAGTCTCATGGCGGCTGGACCACGCTCGCTTTCGGCACGTTCAACTATCCGGGCGTCAAGGCACTCGTCAATTTCGCCGGCGGACTGCGGCACGACTCGTGCGGACCCTGGACGGCCAACCTCGTGAATGCCGCCCGGAGCTACGGCGCCGAAACGACGATTCCTTCGCTGTGGTTCTACGGGGATAACGACAGCTACTTCGGACCGACGACCTTTCGCCTGATGCATCGAGCCTACGCGTCGAGCGGCGGCAGGGCGAGGTTGGTCGCGTTCGGCAATCTCGGCGGAGACGGCCACTTGATGTTCTCCTCGCTGGCGGGCCGGGGGATCTGGCAACCCGAGGTCTCCGGGTTCTTGAAGGAACTCGGCCTGCCGCATGAAATCACGCTGCCGCAATACGCGAACCCGTCCCCCGTGGCCGTACCGCCGCGAACCGATTTTGCCCCGCTCTATACGCTGGAGTCGGTTCCTCACGTCAGGGAAAAAGGCAAAGCGGGTTACGCGGTTTTTCTCACCAAGGACTTCCCGCGCGCGTTTGCGCTTGCGCCGAACGGCGCCTGGGCCTGGGCAAGCGGGGACACCGACCCGCACAAACGCGCTCTCGACAGCTGCAACAAGGACGGCCAGGGCGCCTGCAAACTGTACGCGGTCGACGACGCCGTGGTATGGGCGAATTGAAGTACCGACTGCACGCGGTCGAACCCACCGAACGGATGTGGCCAAGCACCTGAAGATCTCGGGCCGCGTCCAGGGCGTGGGATTCCGCTACTCGATGAGCAGGGAAGCCGGGCGGCTCGGCGTCACCGGCTGGGTGAGGAACCGGCGCGACGGAACGGTCGAGGCGGTCATCGATGGGGCGCCCGACGCAGTGGAGGCGGTCCTTGCCTGGGCGCGCCACGGGCCGCGCGGCGCGAACGTGACCGAGGTCAAGATCGCCGACATTCCGGAAAGCTTCGAGCGCTTCGAGATGCGGCCCACCGATTGAAGGTGAGAAAACCCGTTCATTGTCAGGCTGAATCCGGCTCCGCTTGACCGGCCTCACCGGGTCGGTGCAACATTCCGCGTACGAACCAAGTTCCACAAACCAAGAAGTCGATAAAGACTCTGGTTTGACCACAGCAGAAAGGGAGAAAACCATGTCTTACAAAACTGGGCTTGCGCTCGCCGCGATTGCCGTAGGCTTGGGTGGCTGCGCTACGCGCCCGCCGTCGCCCGTGTCCCTCGCAGAGGACTCGCTCAATTCCCAAACCGGGCGATTGGGCGTAGCCATGACGGCACTTCCGAAGGTCGACACGGAATTCCCCGGCGCCGCCTGTTTGCTGTGTCTGGCCGCGGCAGCCACGGCCAACTCTTCGCTGACCGCGCATGCAAATACTCTGCCTTACGAAGACTTGCCAAAGCTCAAGAACGAGGTCGCGGATTTGATTCGTAGTAAAAAGAAGGCGAATGTGACGGTGATTCCAGAGGACCTCAAAGTCGGCGAGTTGGCCGATTACGGCACTGTGGGCCCGAACATCGCCAGGAAGGACTTCTCGCCGCTCAAACAAAAATACAAGATCGACAAGCTGTTGGTGATCGATATCACCGCCTTGGGCTTCACCCGGACCTACTCCGCCTACATCCCCACGAGCGACCCCAAGGCCCTGCTGCGAGGCGCAGGTTACATCGTCAATCTGAACAACAACACTTACGAGTGGTACATGCCGGTGATCATCACCAAAAGCGCCGACAAAAACTGGGATGAGCCCACGAAATTCCCTGGTCTGACCAACGCCTATTTTCAGGCGCTGGAGCTCGGCAAGGACAGATTCTTCGAACCGCTCGGAAAATGAACGGGGCCACCGGCACGCGAACCCCGGGGTGAGTTCGCACGAGCCCCGAAGCTTGGGCCGCGCAACGCACAGGGAGCCTTGAATGACTCCGCAATCATTGCGACTCGTCCGCTCCATAGCAGGCACTATCGTGCCAATGGTTTTCATCTCAT
>DATHJM010000011.1:0-4995 GCA_035489775.1 Burkholderiales bacterium | reverse complement strand
AGGGAAGCCCGGTCGTGAGCGAGTTCGTGAGCCCGCTCTATGCGACGCGCGGCGCGGCGCCTGCCGCCGGGCTCCAGGGCGCGGCGGGAGTCGCCCGCTCGATGGTCGAAAGCATCGGCAACCCGTCCTCCGCCCACGTCGATTACGCGCGCGGGATGCTCGACGCCATTCCCGCGGAGATCCGCACCGCCGTCGGGAGCGAAGAAGGCGCGCGAGCAGCGCTTTTCGCGCTCCTGCTGGGCGAAGGCGAGTTGCGCAAGGCGCAGTTCGCCATGATAGTGGAGAGCTCGGGCGCGGAGGTCGCCGCGCAAGGCGCGCGATTCGCCGACGCGCTGAAACCGCTCGGGGGGCGCGCGCGGCTTCCCGTGCTCGAATTGGTGATCCCGACCCTGAAGCGGCTGCCCGGACCCGAGCGCGACAGGCTGCTCGAGAGCATCAAAGCGGTGATCGAGGCCGACCACAAGGTCACGCTCGGCGAATTCGTGCTGCTCACACTGTGCAGGAGCCACATCCAGAAGGAGCAAAAGCGCTCGCCGGCCGTGAAGTACCGCAGTGTCGACGCGGTGGCCACCGAGGCAGGCGTCGTGCTCTCGCTGCTCGCGCACTCCGGCAAAGGCGGGATGGCTGCGTTCGACAAGGGAATGGCCGCGCTCGGCGCAGCGGGCGGAGTGCTGCGCTCGCCCTCCGAGCTGAACATCACGGCGGTGGAAAGCGCCCTCAACGAGCTGAACCTGCTCGCGCCGCTGAAGAAGCCGCTGTTCATCAAGGCCTGCGTCGCGACGGCGATGGCCGATGATAAACTCACGCTCGCGGAAGGAGAGTTGCTGCGCGCGATTTGCGCCGCGCTCGATTCGCCTGTCCCGCCGATTCTGGAAACCATCGAGGTCGCCGCGTGATCGAGGCTTCCCACCTTGCGCCGTTCTCATACAACCTTCCCGGAGGAGCAGTAGCCTATGGCAGCATTGAGCGGAAAAATCGCCTGGGTGACGGGCGGCGGAAGCGGCATCGGCCAGGGCGCCGCCGTCGAGCTTGCAAGAGCGGGCGCAACCGTCGTCGTCTCGGGACGCCGGGCCGCAGCGCTCGTCGAAACCGAGGCGCTGATCAGGCAAGCCGGCGGCAAAGGGGAAGCCGAGGCGGTCGATACCTCCGACAAGGAGGCGGTCAAACGCTCGGTGGCCGGGATCCTCGATCGCCACGGCTGCATCGATATCCTCGTCAATTGCGCCGGCACCAACATCCCGAAGCGTTTCTTCAAGGATCTCGATGCGGCGGAGTGGGACCGCGTGATCGGCGTCAACCTGAACGGGGCGCTCTACTGCACGCTCGCAGTGCTGCCCTCGATGCGCGAGCGGCGCACCGGCCTGTTGATCCACATCGCATCCTACTTCGCGCGCTACCAGAGCTATGTCGGCGGCGCGGCCTACAACGCGAGCAAGCAGGCGCTGTGCGCGCTGGTCCACCAGATCAACATCGAGGAAGGCCTGAACGGGATCCGCGGTTGCGCGATTCATCCCGGCGAGACGGTGACGCCTCTGCAAAAAGCGCGTCCGAAGCCGCCGTCGCCGGAAGATCAGGCGCGCATGCTGAAGATGGAAGATCTGGGACGCGTGGTGCGCTTCGTCGCGGAGTCCCCCGCGCACGTGTGCATCAACGAGATCGTCGTCACCCCGACCTGGAACCGGCTGATACTCGGCGGCGGCGAGATGGTGTTCGCGCCGAGAATCGATCCGCAGACATGAGCGGGCGGAAGTAGTCCGACTGGACCTCCAATCTCGCGGTAGCCGACATCATCCTGTTTGCACGTCGTGCTGTAATTGCCGGTTCGAGCGGCCCACGGCGCGAACAGGGAGATGGGAATCGAGACCGGCGGAACCCTCCAGGCGGTTGATTCAATGCGGCGCGCGGGACAGCAGGCCGCGCGCGCGCTTGCGCTTGCGGCGCTCGTCCTTTTCACCCTGACGATGGCCGGTTGCGGAGGCGCGAGCCACGGAGGCGCGAGCAGCGGAGGCGATAGCTGCCTTGGCGCAGCCGGGCCGGGTGTGTTCTTTGCAGCCAGCGACGGCGCCTCGGGCGTGGAACTCTGGAAGACCGACGGCACCGACGCCGGGACGGTGTGCGTGAAGGACATCAATCCTGCGGGCGCCTCCTCCCCCTTCGGGTTGACCGTCTTCAACGGGGCGGTGTATTTCCTCGCCAACGACGGCGCCTCGGGCGTCGAGCTGTGGAAGAGCGACGGCACCATCGCCGGGACGGTGCGCGTGAAAGACATCAACCCCGGCGCGGGCAGCTCCTCCCCCTTCGGCTTTACGGTCTTCAGCGGGGCGCTGTATTTCGCGGCTGACGATGGCGCCTCGGGCGTGGAACTCTGGAAGACCGACGGCACCGCCGCCGGGACGGTGCGCGTGAAGGACATCAATCCAGGGCCGGGCAACTCCTCGCCCTTGGGGCTCACCGTCTTCAACGCGGCGCTGTATTTCCAGGCCAACGACGGCGCCTCGGGGTTCGAGCTGTGGAAGACCGACGGCACCGCAGGCGGCACGGTGCTCGTGAAAGACATCAACCCCGGACTGGTCGGCTCCTCCCCCTTCGGGTTCACCGTCTTCAACGCGGCGCTGTATTTCCAGGCCAGCGACGGCACTTCGGGCGTGGAGCTGTGGAAGACCAACGGCACCGCAGGCGGGACGGTGCTCGTGAAGGACATCAATCCCGGGGCGGGTACCTCCTTCCCGAGCGGGTTCACCGTATTCAACGCGGCCCTGTATTTCCAGGCCAGCGACGGCACCTCGGGAGTGGAACTTTGGAAGACCGACGGCACCACTGCCGGGACGGTGCTGGTGAAGGACATCAATCCCGGGGCGACGACCTCCTTCCCGAGTGGGTTCACCGTATTCAGCGGCGCGCTGTATTTCGCGGCAAACGACGGCACCTCGGGCGCAGAACTGTGGAAAACCGACGGCACCACCGCCGGGACGGTGCTCGTGAAGGACATCGGCCCGGGCGCGATCGACTCCAACCCCTCAGGGTTGACCGTTTTCAACGGTGCGCTGTATTTCCAGGCTGACGATGGCGTCTCGGGCGTGGAACTGTGGAAGACCGACGGCACCGCCGCCGGGACGGCGCTCGTGAAGGACATCAGCCCGGGCGGGACCAACTCCAGCCCCTCCTGGTTCACCGTCTTCAACAGTGCGCTGTATTTCGCGGCCGACGACGGCGTCTCCGGCGTGGAGCTGTGGAAGACCGACGGCACCGCAGTCGGGACGGTGCTGGTGAAGGACATCAATCCTCTGGGGGATTCCTCTCCCACCCAATTGACGCCTTTCTGAATCGCCGGGCGCAGTTGCCGCCTTCCTGCGGGCGGTCAGCTGCTTTTCTTGTCCTTGTCCGTAAGCAGCTTGAAAGTCCCGATCGCCTTGGCGAGAAGCGCGCCCTTGTCGTCGCGCGCTTCGGCTTCGCAGAAGGCGGTGGATTTGCCGCCGTGGAGAACCTTGCCTTCGGCGATCACTTTGTCGCCGAAGCTGCCTTTCATGAAGCCGACGCTCAAGTCGACCGTCAGCACGCCGCCGACTACTCCGTAGTGACCGCGCACCGCCCAGCTCATGACGAGGTCGAGCATGGTCATGATCACGCCGCCGTGAGTCGCGCCCCAGCTGTTCAACAGCTCGGGGCGCTTCTGCAGGGCAACCACGGCGTGTTCCTTCGTCATTTCGACGAGCTGGACGCCGAGGTGCTCGGTAAACGGGATCTTGATGCCGGAGGAGTTCGGCGTCACCGTGGCTCCTTCAGGCGACACTCGCGCCTCCATCGACCGCGATGACTTGCCCCGTGATATGGCGCGAGGCATCCGAGGCAAGCAGGGCCACGAGCCCCTTCAAGTCCTCCGCGTCGCCGAGGCGGCGCAGCGGCGTGCGCGCGACGATCTTCTCGCCGAGCTTCTCGAGCGACGACTGGGTCATTTTCGAAGGAAAGAATCCCGGCGCGACGGCGTTCACCGTGATGCCGTGCTCGCCCCATTCGGCGGCCAGCGCGCGCGTGAAATTCACGAGCCCCCCCTTCGTGGTGTTGTAGGCAAGCGTCTCCAGCATGTCCACGGGATTGCCGCGCAGCCCCGCGATCGATGCGACGTTGATGATTCTGCCATAGCGGTTCGGGATCATCGAGCGCTTTCCCACCGCCTGCGTCACGAGAAAAGTCCCGGTGAGGTTGAGGTTCACGAGCTTCTGCCAGGCTTCCAGCGGGTGATCTTCGGCGGGCGCGCCCCAGGTGGCGCCCGCGTTGTTGACGAGGACATCCACTTTCCCGTGGCGCTCGAGCAGCTTCGACACCATCGGTCCGATCGCTTCGGGCCTGGAAATGTCGCAGACCAGCGTCAGCGCATCGATGCGCTGCCTTTCGAGGATTTCGCGCGCCTGCTCGAGCTCGTCCGGTTTCCTCGCGGTGATCGCGAGCTTGGCTCCCATTTCGCCCAGCGCCTCGGCGATCTGCAGCCCGAGGCCGCGCGAGCCGCCGGTGACGAGAGCGATCTTTCCGGTGAGATCGAGGAGTTTCCTTACGCTCATGGTCGTGGTGTCAGGTTCCGCTCCGGTACGATTGTAGATTGACACGCGTTTGCTCGCAGGGTAATTTTCCCCGGCCCCATCGAAAACGACAACCCGGGAGACAACCATGCGCGGTCTCATGATGGACATGCCGCTGCTCGTCTCGTCGCTGATCGCGCACGCGGACCGCAGCCACGGCGACGCCGAAATCGTCTCCCGCACCGTGGAAGGGCCCGGAAAGGACGGCGCTGGCGCCGTGCACCGCTACACCTATTCCGAGGCGCACAAGCGCTCGAAGCAGCTCGCCCAGGCGCTCGCCCGGATCGGCGTGAAGCAGGGCGAGCGCGTCGGCACGCTCGCCTGGAACGGCTACCGCCACGTCGAGATCTACTACGCCGCATCGGGCTCGCAGCTCGTCTGCCACACCGTCAACCCGCGGCTCTTTCCCGAGCAGATCGCC
>DATHJM010000010.1:0-2565 GCA_035489775.1 Burkholderiales bacterium | reverse complement strand
GGCGTGCGGGTGCGACGCCCTCCTGGCGACACCGATCCCGTTCGTGATGCTCACCGCAGGCTCGATGACGAACCAGTCGATCGGCGAGCCTTTCTTCTTCGCCTGCTCTACGCTGTATTGATAGACCGTCAGGGCCAGCGGTACTTCCCCCGAGGCGACCAGATTGGTCAACAAAGGATGGCCGCTGCGGACCGAGAGCCCGTTGTTTGCGACCAGGTCGCGAAAGAACTTGACGCCTTCGGCCCGTCCCAAGTCCGCGATCACCGACGACATCCATTCGTGATCGTCGCCTTCTATCGCCAGTCTGCCTTTCCATTTGGGCGCCAGCAGATCCCGGTAGGACCTGGGGAGGTCCTCCTTCCTCACCTTGTCGGTGTTGTAGGCTTGCACGAACACATGCTGCAGGGTTGCGACCCATTCGCGGTGCGCGGGCACGGCGGAACGGACCAGGTCCTTGTGATGCGGAGAGTGGATTTCCTGCAGGAGATTCTCTCGCCGCAGTGCTTCCGCCGCCGGCGAAAAGACGGTGATCACGTCGACGTGCGGGCTGCCGGCGCGCGCTTCACTGATGACTTTGCGCAGAACGATCTCCGAACGGGCACGCCAGGCGTCGACCTTGACGCCGTATTTCTTCTTGAATGGTTCGATCAGCTGATCGGCATATTCGGTCGGGAAGGTCGTATAGAAAAGAAGCGAACCTTCCTTCCTTGCGCCTTCCATCAGGCGCTCATGCCGGTCTTCGCCCTGATACGTGGCAAGCTTTTGCAAGGTTTGCGAATGCACGCCGTGAAGCGCCAGCGACACGGCGAATACCAGGGCGGCGGAAACGCGCTTCAAGGGCCGCCCCGCTTGAGTATCACCTCCTCGAAGGACCTCGCCCACTTGTCGCTCTGGTCCAGCGCGACCGCCGGGTCCACCAGAGTAAAGCGCTGCTTGGCGAGCGGCGACGGCACCCCGGCGTTGGTCGGCACGTATTCCATCGACACCAACAATTTCTGCGCCTCGGTCGACAGCATGTAGTCGTAGAACAGCAGCGCGGCATTCGGATGCGGAGCGCGGCGCGCGATTCCGATGCCGCTGGTGCGCGCGACCGCCGGCTCCAGCACGAACCAGTCGGTCGCCGCCCCCTTGCGCTTGGCGGCTTCCGCCATGAAGTGGTAGACCGTCAGCGCGAGCGGCACTTCGCCGGCGACGACCATATTGTTGAGCAGCGAATGTCCCGTGCGCACCGAGATGCCGTTGCGCCCCATCAGGTCGCGGAAGAACCGGATGCCTTTCTCCTCGCCCATGTGCAAGACCACGGTCGAGTACCATTCCGGGACGTTGGCCTCGATGCCGAGCTTGCCCTTCCATTTCGGGTCGAGCAAATCCTGGAAAGTTCCGGGCAGGTCTTCCTTTCTGATGAGGTTGGTGTTGTAGGCCTGCACCCAGACCGACAGGTAGGTCGCGATCCATCCGCCATGGGGCCGCAGCGCGCCCGCGATCAGCTCCGTCGAGTACGGCGACGTGACCGGCTGCAGGATTTTTTCCCGATGCAGCGTCTCCATTTCGAGCGCGGAGGAGTGGATCGCATCGACCTCGTGGCGCCCGGCCGCCGCTTCGGCGAGTGTGCGTTGCAGCACTTTCTCGGACCCGGAGCGCCAGACTCTGACCTTGACGCCGTATTTTTTTTCGAACGGGACGGTCAGGGTCGGCAGGTCCTTTTCGGCAAAGCTCGTGTACAGCGCGAACGAACCTTCCTTTTGCGCCGCCGCGACGAGCTTCCGGCCACGATCCGGGCCGTCGTACCGCAGCAGCGACGTATCCTGCGCCAAGCCCGGCAGGGCCGTTGCCAGCGCCGCCAGGGACAGTACCCAACGGCCTATGCTTTGTCTTGAGTATGGCACTGCACTAATCTAACATCGTGATACTTGGCGCGCTGGTCGTTCCTCCAGCGCGCTCTCGACGGAGGAGAGAGCCATGCAGGCAACCGAGCAGGACGACAAGCACCGCAACGCGCGTGCGGCCGACAAGGCGACGGGGAAGAAGCCGTCGTTCTTCAAGATGCGCGCCCAGATGCTCGACAAGGGGCGCACCAACACCGCGCTCGCCAGGACCGACAACATGTGGGCGATCCTCAAGGTCTACGCCTCCGGCGGCGAGAACGGGCTGCACACGCATCCCAACGAAGACCACACCTTCATCGTGTTGCAGGGCAGCGCGCGCTACTACGACGCGGACGGAGGGCATACCGACGTCGCCAAGCACGAGGGGATCATGCTGCCCGCCGGTGCGTACTACTGGTTCGAAGCCACCAGCAAAGAGCCGCTGGTGCTGGTGCGGATCGGTTGCCGGGTCGGACCCCGGGACGCTTCCGGCCGGCTCAATATCCGCGGCGAGCCGATGCCCGGCGATTCGACGGAGAACAAGCGCGTTCCCGTGGTGTACCGTGACGGCGAGTTCTTCGAGTAGCAGGCGCCCGCGGCGCCCGAATCTAACGAATTTTTACTAATCAACCGGGCGCGAATATGGCGGCGATAGATAGTCGGGGGCTAGGGATCGATGGGGTCATCATTTCAGCGGATT
>DATHJM010000009.1:0-16850 GCA_035489775.1 Burkholderiales bacterium | reverse complement strand
GTCGTGCTTTCTTTTCGCAGGGTGCGTGAGCTACCGCGGCTTTTATTCCGAGGAGTCGGCGCAGCGGCATGCGGCTTCGCTTGTCGAAAAGGGCTACGACGTCTACGTCGGGGGCGTCCCGGCATATTCGACGCTCGGCTGGTTCAGCGATCCGGTGCTCTCGACTTTCATCCAGTTTCCGGAGTCCGAAGTCGCGCGCATCGTATTCCACGAACTTGCCCACCAACTGGTGTACGTAAAAGGCGACACGATGTTCAACGAATCGTTCGCCGCGACAGTGGAGGAGGAGGGCGTGCGCCGCTGGCTCGAACGCGAGGGAACGCCGGCGCAGCGCGCGGCTTATGAGGATTCCCGGCGCAGGCGCTCGGAATTCGTCGCTCTGGTGATCAGGTACCGCGTGGAGCTCGCCGCATTCTACGATCGGCCGGCCGACCCGGAAGAAAAGCGCGCCGGAAAGCGGCGCCTGTTCTCGGCGATGCAGGACGAATACCGCGCGCTGAAGGTTTCCTGGGGCGGCTTCGCAGGCTACGACCGGTTCACGAGCGGAGCAAATAACGCGCTGCTCGCGTCGGTCGCGAGTTACTCGGAGCTCGTGCCCGCATTTCGCGCATTGCTCGCCCGGAAGCAGGACGATCTGCCGGGTTTTTACGCCGCCGTGCGCGACCTGGCCGGGCTGGACAAACCGGAACGCGATGCGCGGCTCGCGGTTCTCGCTGGACGGTAGCGGAGTCGTCACTCCCGCGGAAGCGGGAGTCCAGTAGTCTGGAAAGCCTGGATCCCCGCTGGCCCTCATCCCTATCCCTTCTCCCGCCTTGCGGGAGAAGGGAACAAACTGCTCCCCTCTCCACGCAGTGGAGAGGGGTCGGGGGTGAGGTTCGCGGGGTGACCGCTCGCGCGGTCAGCTGAGCGGCAGCACGACGTGTTTCCTGTACGGCGCGCGCTGCTGCAGCCGCTGGTAGTATGCTTCGACTCCGGGCAGCTTCGGGCGTTTCACCGCGAGCGCGTACCAGCGATGGACAAACGTCCCCAGCGGAATGTCGCCCATGGTGAACGTCCTGCCGGCGACATGATCGCGCCCCTCCAGGCTGTGCTCGAGCACCTGGAAGGCTTGCGCGACTTTTTCCGCTTCGGCCTCGATCGCCGCCATGTTGCGTTTCTCGGGTGGAGTGCGGACAAGGCCCCAGAAGACGGGTGTGAGTGCCGGCGCGACGGTGCTCGTCGCCCAATCCATCCAGCGGTCGGCGTCGGCGCGCTGGCGAAGATCGTTCGGCCAGAGCGTGCCCGCACCGTGCTTCGCCGAGAGATACCGCACGATCGCGTTCGATTCCCACAGCACGAATCCGTCGTCCTCGATCGTCGGCACGCGTCCGTTCGGATTCATCTTGCGGTAAAAGGGCTCGTTCACCACGCCGAATTGCATCCCGGCGTCGCTGCGCTCGCAGGGGATTTTCAGTTCATCGAGCGCCCAAAGCACCTTTTGCACGTTGATCGAATTGATCCTGCCCCAAAGCTTCAGCATGAGCGCATTGCCTTTCGGTGGGAAGTGTCAGCGCCTGGCGCGCCGCTTCGCCTTGCCCGTCCGGCGCGCGGAAGGGCGTGGTGCAGGCTTGCTCGTCGCAGGCGCCTTCGCCGCGATCGCTTCCACCTCGACGAGGAACTCCAGCCTCGCGAGCGAGGAGACGACGAGCAGCGTCGACGCCGGGCGGTAGCTGCCGAGGAATTTCGCGCGAACCTGGGCGAACCTCTGGAAGTTGTCGTAACGGGTCAGAAAAGAGGTGATTTTCACCACGTCGCCGATGCCCATGCCGGCGTCGGCGAGCACCGCGAGAATGTTCTGCCATACCACCTCGGTCTGCTCCTCGATGGTTGCGGGAACCGACCCGTCGGGGCGCACCCCGACCTGGCCCGCAACGTGGAGCCAGCGCGCGTTGGGCGGCGTTTCCATGCCGTGAGAATACGTGCCGATCGGTGCGGCAATTGATTTCGGATTGTGGATTTTGGCCATGATGGTTCCCGTTCCGGAGGAGACTTGTCTGATCCCGATGCATTTTACCCGCGATGCGTGGCGTCGTGCTCCGTGGCCGGGTTACCATGGGAATCTGCAATGGATCATTTCCCGGGCATGCTCACGCGCCCCGCGACCGCGATGGTCGTGCTATTGCTGTGCGGCTGCGCGATATTCAGCGAAACCTACGGCATCCAGGAGGTCGACAACTGGGTGAAGAGCAACGAGCCCCTCGCCGAATCGGGAAAGATGAAGTGGTCGGATTTCTATGCCCGGTACCTTGAAAAAGTCTCCGCGACTCCGGTGATCAGCCAGAGTCCGGTCGTGGAGCGACTCGGCATCATGATCACCGCGTCGCTTTTCTACGAGCAGGGGCGCCTGGACAAGGCCGGATTCGATTCCGTCCAGCGCATCGTGCGGACCTATCAGACGATCGACGATGCCGCGGCGAACATGCTTGCGCGGACTGCGCTCGTCCGGGGGCTGGAGCAACGAGACAGGGCGGCGGCCGCGCGGCCCGGTACTTCGTTTCGCTAGGCGCGGCCGGCGCCCGATCCGCGGGTCAGAATCCCACCGGGAGGCTGTCGCGCCTCGCATCGGAGGCGCACAGATACCCGTCCTCGAGCCGGTGCGCGATCTGCGCGCAGCCGAAGGCGTTGTAATCCTCGAGGAGCTTCATCACCCGGTGGCCCCGCGCGGCGAGGTCCGCAACGGTCGCCTCGGGCCACTCGTCCTCGAAGGTGACGTTCAGGCCCTGCACGACGCGAAAGCGCGGCCCGTCGATCGCGCCCTGCGGCCCCTGGCCGTAGTCGGCCATGCGCACCATCATCTGCGTGTGCCCTTGCGGCTGCATGCTGCCGCCCATCAAGCCGAAGCTCATGACGGGCGCGCCGTTGCGCGTGACGAACCCCGGGATGATCGTGTGGAAAGGACGCTTCCCCGGCGCCACCTGGTTGGGGTGGCCGGGGGCGAGGACGAAACCCGAGCCGCGGTTCTGCAGGCTCACCCCGGTGCCGGGCACGACCACGCCCGAGCCGAAACCCATGAAGTTCGACTGGATCATCGACACCATCATGCCGCTCGCGTCCGCTGCAGTGAGATAGACGGTGCCGGACTTGGGCGGGGATCCGGCGCCGAAGTCCTGTGCGCGCTTCATGTCGATAAGCCTTGAGCGCAACTTGAGGTAGTCCGGGTCGAGCAACTGTTCCGGGCGCAGGTGCATCGCCCCGGCGTCTCCGACGAAGCGGTAGGCGTCGGCAAAGGCGAGCTTCACCGCCTCGATCTGAAGGTGCACGCTGTCGGCCGAATCGACCGGATGATCGGCGACATCGAAATTGGAGAGGATACCGAGGGCCATGAGGCACACGATGCCCTGGCCGTTCGGCGGGATCTCGTGCACGGTGAGCCCGCGGTAGTCCTGGCTGATCGTGCCCACCCAGTCGTTCGCGTGCGCGGCAAGGTCGGCGCGCTTCATCGCGCCGCCGTTCGCCTTGGCGTGCGCCTCGATTTTTTCCGCGAGCTCGCCGCGGTAGAAGGATCCGCCCTTCGTGGCGGCGATTTTCTCCAGCGTCCTGGCCTGCTCGGGGAAGCGGAAGATTTCGCCCGCGCGGGGCGCGCGCCCTCCCGGGAGGAACGCTTCGGCGAAACCGGGCTGGCCGCGCAGCTCGGGCACCTGCGGGTCCCAGCGCTCGGCGACGAAAGGTGAAAGCGGAAATCCGTTGGCCGCGTACTCGATCGCGGGCTCGAAGAGTTTTTCGAAAGGGAGCTTGCCGAAGCGCTCGGAGAGATCCACCCTTGCCGAGACGCAGCCCGGGACCGATACGCTGTTCCAGCCGCGCACCGGCACCGCCTTGTGCCCCTTGAAGTATTCCGGCGTCCACGCGGCAGGTGCGCGCCCCGATGCGTTCAGGCCGTGCAACCGGACGCCGTCCCAGATGATGGCGAACGCGTCGCTGCCGATTCCATTCGAAGTCGGTTCGACCACCGTGAGCGTGATCGCGGCGCCGAGCGCGGCGTCGACCGCGCTGCCGCCGGCAAGGAGCATCCTCAGGCCCGCCTGCGCGGCAAGCGGCTGCGAGGTGGAGACGACGTTTCTTGCGAGCGTGGGGCGGCGGCGCGTCGGGTAGGGCGTATCGAATACGACGGGTTTTGTTGCTCGCTGCAGCATCAGGGACTCCCTCGGCTAGGCTTTTGCGGCGGCCGAGAGCGCATTGTCCACATCCCAGAGAATGTCGTCCAGCGTTTCGAGCCCGACCGAAAGGCGGACCATGTCGGGGGTGACGCCGGCCTTGGCCTGCTCCTCTTCCGACATCTGCCGGTGCGTGGTCGAAGCGGGATGGATGATGAGCGTCTTGGCGTCGCCGATGTTCGCGAGATGGCTCATGAAGGTCGCCGCCTCGATGAATTTCACGCCCGCTTTTGCTCCTCCCTTTACCCCGAAATTCAGCAACCCGCTTGCGCCTTTCGGCAGGTATTTTTGCGCGAGCTTGTGATACTTGTTGCCGGGGAGCCCCGGATAGTTGACCCACGCGACGCGCGGATGGTCCTGGAGGAATTTCGCCACCGCGAGCGTGTTCTCGCAGTGACGCTCCATCCTGACGTGGAGCGTCTCCAGGCCCTGGAGCAGCAGCCACGCGTTGAAAGGCGAGAGCGCCGGGCCGAAAGTGCGCAGCGTCTCCATCCTTGCCCTCATGGTGTATCCGAAATCCCCGAAGGTCTCGTGGAAACGCACCCCGTGATAACCCCGCGAGGGCTCGTGCATGCCCGGGAATTTGCCGCGGATTCTTTCGTCCGCCCAGGGGAACTTGCCCGATTCGACGATCACTCCGCCCATGGTGGTGCCGTGGCCGCCGATGTATTTGGTGGCCGAGTGCACCACGATGTCCGCGCCCCATTCGAACGGGCGGCACAGATACGGCGAGGGCACGGTGTTGTCCACCATGAAAGGGACGCCCGCCTCGCGCGCTATTTTCGCGATCGCCTCGATGTCGACGATGTTGATGAGCGGGTTGCCGAGCGTCTCCGCGTACAAAATCTTCGTGTTCTTTTTTATCGCGCGGCGGAAATTCTCCGGGTCGTCGGGATCGACGAAAGTGGTGTCGATGCCGAGCTTCCTGAGGTTCACTTCGAGCAGCGTGTAGGTGCCGCCGTAGAGGGTCGAGGCCGACACGATGTGGTCGCCCGCCTCGCAGAGAGTGAGGATCGCGGTCATCTCGGCCGCCTGCCCGGTGGCGGTGGCCACCGCGGCGCGCCCGCCTTCGAGCGCTGCGACGCGCTCTTCGAGCACGGCGGTGGTCGGGTTGGACAGCCGCGTGTAGACGTTGCCGAAAGTCTGAAGGTTGAAAAGGCTCGCTGCGTGATCGGCCGAATCGAACACGTAGGAGGTGGTCTGGTAGAGGGGCACGGCGCGCGAGCCCGTCGCCGCGTCGGGAATCTGCCCCGCATGCAGTGCGAGCGTCTCGATACCGAACTTGCGGTCAGCCATCCGGGGCGTGGCGGGTCGTTGCGCGAAGGAAACGCGGGTGTTGCCGCGCTGCGCGAACTATAACACGCGGGTTTGGTTCAATGCGCCGGTTTGAGCTGTCGCATGATTCCCGATCCGAGCAGGACGGTTATTTCATCGAAGCTCACGGGCTTGCTGAAGAGATAGCCCTGCATCTGGTCGCAGTCGAGTCGCTTCAATGCGCTCGCCTGCTCCTCGGAATCGACGCCCTCGGCCACGACCTTCAGCCTAAGCGAATGGGCCATAGAAATGATGGTCGATACGAGCGTCATGGTAGCCGGATCGCCCAGCATTGTGATGATGAAGGAACGGTCGATCTTGAGCGTCTGCACGGGGAGCCTGGCGAGGTAAGCGAGGGAGGAGTAGCCGGTGCCAAAGTCGTCGATCGAGATTCTCACCCCCAGCAGCTGAACCGCTTTGAGCCTCTCAATGGTCGTCTCGATATCCTCCATGACAAGGCTCTCGGTGATTTCGAGATCGATGCCGTGCGGGCTCGTGTCCTGAGCGACGGCATTGTGCACGACTTCGACGAATTCCCGCCGGCGCAGTTGAATCGGAGAAACATTCACCGCGATGCGAGGAGCGGTGACTCCGTGCTCGACCCACTTGCGGTGATCGAGGACTGCCCGGTTCAACGCCCAGGAGCCGACTTCCAGAATCAGCCCCGTTTCCTCGAGCAAGGGAATGAACTGCAAAGGGGGCACGAGACCCAGCTCGGGACTCCGCCAGCGGATCAGGGCTTCCACCTCCAGGATTCTGCGGGTTCCGGTATCGACTATTGGCTGGTAGTGCAGCACGAATTCCTCTTTTTCCAGCGCCTGCCGAAGCTTGTTCTCCAGCGCGAGCTTTTCGCCGATTCTTTCGGTCATCTGCCGCGTATGGAACAGATACCGCTCCCCGGTCGTCTTCGCCTTCTTCAATGCCGCTTCGGCGTTCTGGAACAAAGCGTCCGCGTCGGTGCCATCGTTGGGGAACAGCGCAATGCCCGCCTTGGCCGAGACCCTGAGCTCGGTGCCGCTCACTACGTAAGGCGGACCGAAGCATTCCGCGAGCCATTGCTCGACGAGCCGCGCGACTTCGCTCTCGGAACTGACACCCACGCGCACGATCGCGAAGCGGTCGGCGCTGATCCGCGCCATCCGGATCGGGCCCGCATGGCTCTCGATGCGTTCGGAGATCTGCCTGAGCAGCTCGTCGCCCGCCTGCCTGCCGAGCGAGTCATTGATGATCTTGAACCGGTCGATGTCCACCACGGCAACGGCAAGCCTGCTTTTTTCGCTTTGGGCAGCACTCACATATTGCACGAGACGCTCGTGGAACAAGCTGCGGTTGGCCAGACCCGTGAGTGAATCGTAGTACGCGAGATACTCGATCTTTGCTTCCTTCCCGATGTGATCGAGCGCGAACGAGACGTCGCCGGCGAGCTCCAGGAGCAGCTTCATCTCTTCGTCGTCGAAGAACCCGACCTCCTTCGCGTACAGGGCAAGCACGCCTATCCCTTCGCCCTGGACGACAAGGGGCAACATGACCAGGGAACTGATGCCGCGCTCCTTGCACTGCTCCCTCATCTGGGCGCGAGGATCGCTCTGTATGTCGTTTGCGATCACGGCCTTTTTTTCCTTGATGGCTCTTCCCGACATTCCCCGTCCCGCCGCGGAGTTTTCGCTCATGGAGAGGGGAGCCGAGGCCAGGAACTTCTCTGCCTCGCCGCCCCAGGCGACCGGCTTCACCCGCTTGGTTTCGCGGTCCGCTACGCCGATCCATGCCATCGGAAATTGTCCGGCCTCGACCGCAATCCGGCAGGCTCCCTGGAAAAGCTCGTCGCGATCGCGCACGCGCACGATGAGAGCGTTGATTCCGCTGAGCACCGCGTACACCCGGTTCAGGTGGTGGATTTTTTCCTCCGACTCCTTGCGCGCGGTAATGTCGCGGATAAAGCCCGTGAACAAGGTCCCGGACTGCGACTGGATCGCCGTTATCGCCAGCTCGATCGGAAATTCCGTGCCGTCCGCCCGTATCGCCTCGAGCTCGAGCCGCTTGCCGAGGATGGGTCCCTCCCCGGTCGCCAGGTAATGGGCAAATCCGCGATGGTGCGCGTCACGCAACCGAGGGGGAATGATCATTTCAGCCATGGACTTGCCGAGCGCCCGCTCGCGCGAAATGCCGAAAATCGCTTCCGCCGCCGGGTTGAATTCGACGATGTTTCCCCGATGGTCGATGGTGATCAGGGCGTCGAGCGACGACTCGAGAATCGCGCCCTTGAGGCTCTCGCTTTCGGCCAGCACCTGCTGCGCCTTTTTGCGCTCCGTGATGTCGCGCACGATCCCCTGAACGTTGTCGTTGCCGAGAAGCTTGATGCTGACCTCGGCCGGGAAACTCGTGCCGTCCTTGCGCCGGATCGTTCGCTCGTACAGGCTCGCTTTTCTCTCGCGGACCTCTGCGCGGTGTTGCGCGCGTTTCTCCCTTTCTCCCTCGGGGTAGGTCGCCTCGCTGTGAAGCTGCAGAAGCTCGGCTCGGCTGTAGCCCAGCATCTCGCAATAGCGCGAGTTCACGAGGACGAAATTTCCGTCCTTGTTGGTGACGAAAATGCCGTCCGAGGCCTGCTCGATGAGTTCGCGGAATTTCGCCTCGCTTTCGCGCAGAGCCCCCTCGGCGAGCCTGCGTCCCCGCCGCACGTCGGCCTCGCGCAGCTCGCGCTTCAGCGCAGGCAGGAGCCGCGCGAGATTGTTCTTCATGACATAGTCGTCCGCGCCGGCCCTCATCATGTCGACGGCGACGTCCTCGCCGATCGTGCCCGAGATAAAAATGAACGGCGTATCGGCGCCGGACTCGCGCGTGATCGCGAGCGCCGTGGGTCCGCTGAACTGCGGCATGGAAAAATCGGAGATGACGAGATGCGGCCGCAGCTCGCCGAGCTCGCGCCGAAAGTCGGGCTCGGTCTGCACCCGGCGGATCCGGAAATCCAGACCGCCGCGTTTCAGCTCGTGCTGCACCAGCTCGGCGTCGGTTTCGCTGTCCTCCGCGAGCAGTATCCTGAGCGGCTCAGTCATGCTTGCATATCGCCAGTCATTCCGGCCTCGGTTCGGTCGTGCTGCCGAGGGTGTCGGCGACCGCCTGCAACAGCTTGTGGCCGATCGCGTCCTTGGTGACGTAGGCGGAGGCGCCTGCAGCGCGCGCGCGCTCGGAGTAGGCGCGGACGGCGTGTTGCGAGACGACGATGACGGCGCAGTCGGGCAGGAGCGCCTTGATTCGGGCGACAAGCTCGATGCCGTTTGCGTCGGGAAGCCCCACGTCCATCAGCACCAGGCGCGGATGGTGGCGGCGGCACAACTCGAGGGCACTCGCTCCGTCCGCGGCCTCGCGGATGGTGGCATCCGGATACGCGGACTGCAGGAACTCCCGCAGGGCCGATCGCATCGCTTCCTGATCTTCGACGATCAACATAGCCGCAGTTCCCCCGCTTACATTGGTCCGGGGTGAACGATACGGGACTGCTTCACCGCGGTCTGTCGGGAGAGGAGGACAAGCGGATGTCCGGTCTGTCGGGAGAGTTTGACAAATGAACCGGCAAACGCCCCTCCGGTCGATGAAGATCGACGGAGGGTGCCGCTCGGCGCGCGAAGCGCCTAGCCGGCCGGCGTGATGCCGTGCTGGATCGCGAACTTGACCAGCGACGGAACGTCGTTCACGCCGAGCTTCTTCATCAGCCGGCTGCGGTAGGTTTCGACGCTCTTCGGAGAAAGGTGAACGCGCGTCGCGATCTCCGCGCTGGAGTGGCCTTCGACCACGAGCTGCAGCACCTGGCGCTCGCGCGCGCTGAGGCTGTCCAGCGGACCCGCTCGACCGTCGGCCGGCTGGGCGTGCGGCGCGAGCGCCGCGATGGCGGGGGAAAGGTAGTGCCGCCCGCCGTACACTGCGCGCACCGCCGCGTCCATTTCCGTGCCCGCGGACTCCTTGAGCACGTAACCCGCCGCGCCCGCCTCGAACGCGCGAAAAACGTGCTCGGAGCTCGAATGCATGGACAGGATCACGACGCGGGCTCCGGGGCACTTGTCGCGCAGCATGCGCGCCGCCTCGATGCCGTTCAGATCGGGCATCGCGATATCCATGACCACGACGTCGGGCCTGAGCTCCTCGGCGCGGCGCACGGCCTCGCCGCCGTTGCTGACTTCGGCGATCACGCTGATGTCCGGGCTCGCCGAGAGCAAGGCCTTGAGGCCGTCGCGCATCATCGCGTGATCGTCGGCGAGCAGCACCCGTATCTTCATGCCGCCTCCCGGATCGCCTCGACGACGACGCGCGTGCCGCGTCCCGGTGCCGACTCGATGGAGAGCGCGGCGCGGGCGGCTTCGGCCCGCTCGCGCATGATGGTGATCCCCCAGCTCGCCATGCCTAGACGAGCGGCGTCAAACCCCGTTCCGTCGTCGGCAATCGTGAGCGTCACGCGTTCGGGAGTGTTGGCGAGCGTCACCTCGATCCGCTTCGCATGCGCGTGCTTGGCGGCGTTGGCGAGCGCCTCCTGTGCGATGCGAAAGAGGGAGATCTCGACCGCGGGCGATGGCCGGGGGACGAGTTCCTTCCCGTGCACGACGATCGGCATCCCGATTCGCGCGCCGAAGGACTCCGCGTGGGCGCACAGCGCCGCGAACAGGCCGAAGTCCTCGAGCGCCGGAGGGTGCAAGTCCGCCATCACGTTGCGCACCTGCATGATTGTCGATTCCAGGAGCCTCTGCGCTTCGGTGATGCGGCCGCCCTGGGCGGTGGGCGGGTTCGTCGAGAGTCCGGAGCGGATCAGGTTGAGGTTGAGATTGAGAATGCTCAGGTTCTGGCCGATGCGGTCGTGCAGCTCGCGGTTGATGCTGCGCCGCTCGGTTTCCTCCACCTCGAGCAAGCGCCGCGACAGGTCGCGCAGCCGGAGCAGCAGATTGCGCAGCTTCGCTTCTTCCAGCGACTTGGTAATGGCGATCGCGGCTATATAGGTGGCCATCGCGATCAGCGTCCGATGGCGCTCGCTTGGCCGGCACGGCGTGCGGAAGTACAACGCGAATGTGCCGAGCAAGCGCCGTTGCGCGTCGAAGATGGGCGTGGACCAGCAGGCGCGCAGATCGTGGGCCGCGGCAAGCTCGCGATAGTCCCTCCACAGCGGATCGGTGGCGACGTCCTCGACGATGACAGGCTCGCGCCTGAAGGCCGCCGTGCCGCAGGAGCCCGCGTTCTCGCCGATGGCCTCGCCGTCTATGGCGCGAGTGAATCCCTCCGGCAGGCTCGGCGCCGCGCCGTGCCGCAGGTGGACGCCGTCGGCTTCGAGCAGAAGGATGGAGCCGAGCATCTCCGGGGCCTGCTCCTCGACGATGCGGACCAGCATGTCGAGCATCTGCGGCAGAGGCGCACCCACGGCGACCAGCTCGAGCGCTCGCCTCTGGCCTTCGAGCAAGGCCTCGGTTTGCTTGCGCGCGGTGATGTCGAGGGCGAGAGCCCGGCTGAGCGCGCTGCGGCTATGCAGCTCGCGCAGGACGAGATAGCTCAACCAGGAGATCATGAGCACGAAGGCGAGTGACGCCAGCACATGGGCCCGGGCGACTGCCCGCCAGCCGGCAAGACTCTCGGTCTCTCCCAGCTCTACCAAGACCACCAGAGGTTTGCCCGCGACGTGTCGGTAGGTGTAGATACGCGCGACCCCGTCGATCGCGCTTACCGTGCGGCCGCTGCCCGACGCGGCATGCGGCAGCTTGCCGACGTATGCCGGTACGGGATCGAGCTTCTCCCCGATCTTGTCTTCCCTCGCAGGCGCGCGCACCATCAGCGTTCCGTCCGGCTGCATGAGAGCTACCGTGCCCTCTTTCCCGACATCGATGGATTCGTAGAAGCGCTGGAGATATTTCGGCTCCAGTGCGGCGACAATGACGCCGGCGAAAGTGCCGTCGGGCTTGTCGATGCGGCGGCTGATTCCGATGAACCATACGCCAAGCCTGCTGCGAATGGGCCGCTCTACGTATAGGCCGTACTCCGGATTGTCGCGGTGCACGCGAAAGTATTCGCGGTCCGACAGGTTGTAGCGCCCGGGCAGGCTTTCGCTGTCGTGGATCATCTCGCCCCTGGCGTCGAGGATCCAGATGGCGCGCAAGAAAGGGAGCTTGCGGACGTTTTCGAGCAGCAGGTCGTGAATCGCGGCTTTGCGCTCCCCGCCCTTCGCCGGCAACAGCCGCATGGTCGTCGCCGTCCCAGTGAGCACGACCTCGACTGCGGCGACGCTGCCCTTCGTCTGCTCCTCGATGACCTGAGCGAGGTTCTGGGCCGTCCGCTCCGCAGCGGACAGTATCTCCTGTCGCCGTTGCAGGAGGGAAAGGACAAGAATGGCCAGTATGACGAGAACCAGAAGCACCGTAACGATGACGATCCTTGCGCGGACACGGCGGTCACGGCTCGAATCGACATCGGTTGGGCCGCTCAGATTTGCAGTCATGACCCTCCCTACCGGTCCGGGAGCCGGACGCCGACCAGGGCGCGTGCGCGCCGAGCTTTCTTGCTTTTTCCTACTATCGGGCGCCCGCACCGCGCCGCGAACTCACCCCAAACCCTTATATCTACTCCTCCGTGAGCGGATTGTCGCGCTTTTTTCGAGCGGGCGGACAATCCCCTAGTACGACAGCCATTGCGGCCGCTTCGCGGATATGACCTTGGTATTCACCCCGCACCAGTTCAATCCGCCGAACAGCCGCCCGTGGACGCCGCCGGGGCGGTCTAGTTTGCTTTCGGCAGCAGGAAGGTCATGGAGTCGAAGGGTGCGGGCCGGCCGAGGAGGTAGCCCTGGAGTTCGTCGCAGCTGAACAGCCGCAGAAGCTTCGCCTGTTCCTCCGTCGCCTCAACTCGTCTTTTCGGGAGGCGGTTCGTTGATGACGGCCCAGAACATGCCCGTCTGCTTGATGGCATCGACAAATTGTTGAAAGCCGACCGGCTTGACCACGTAAGCGTTGACTCCCAATTCATAACTTTTCACGAGATCGGCCTCTTCGCGCGACGAGGTCAGCATCACTACCGGCACGACCTTGAGCGCCGCGTCATTCTTCATCTGTTTCAGCACCTCCAGCCCATCGACTTTGGGCATTTTCAAGTCGAGAAATATCACGATGGGAAGTTCGGCATTGCGTGATTGGAATTTTCCCCGCCGATAAAGATAGTCCAGCGCTTCGGCGCCATCGCGGGCGACCACCACTTCGTTGGCCAGATTGCTTTTCCTCAAAGCCGCAAAGATCAGCTCGACGTCCTTCGGATTGTCTTCAACCAGCAGAATCGGCCTTACGGATGTCATAAGCGGTTACCTCGCTTCGGGAAGGGTGAAATGGAAAATCGAGCCCTCGTCTATCTTAGAGTGTGCCCAGGTGCGTCCCCCGTGGCGGGTAACGATCCGCCGGACGTTGGCGAGCCCGACACCCGTGCCCTCGAATTCCTCCGCTCGATGCAGCCGCTGGAACACCCCGAAAAGCTTCTCCACGTATTTCATGTCGAACCCCGCTCCGTTGTCTTGGACATAGAATTCCAGTTCGCCACTCCTTGTGCTGCAACCGATCTGGATCTTCGCCACATCGCGCGGGCGGGTATATTTGACGGAATTCGAGAGCAAGTTGACCCAGACTTGCTTCAGCATTGAACGGTCTCCCCGCACATCGGGCAGGGAATGAATTTCCCACTCGATCTTTCGACCGTTCGTTTCACCCGCCAGTTCCCTCACTACCTCCTTTACCAGATCATCCATGCCGACCTGGGTCTGCCGCATTTCGACGCGGCCCATCTTGGAAAATACCAGCAGATCGTCGATCAGCTTCCCCATCTGCTCAACCGACTCCGAAATTATGCCAAGATACCGTCGACCGGAATCATTCAAGGCTGGTCCGCACTCATCGCGCAACATGTCCGAAAAGCCATCGATGTGACGCAGCGGAGCGCGCAGATCGTGCGAAACGGAATAGGAAAAGGCCTCGAGTTCCTTGTTGGCGGCCTCCAGCTCGGCCGTGCGCCTTTTCAGGACATCGTCTGCGTCCTTGCGGGTCGTGATATCGCGCAGGATCGCGGTGAAGAAGCTTCCTTCCGGCGTTTCCCAGTTGGCGATCGAAATCTCTATCGGGAATTCTTTTCCGGCCTTGTTTCTTGCGACCAGCTCGAGCGTTTTTCCGATGATTCGAGACTGCCTGGTAGCAAGGAACCGCTGGAAACCCGCGAGGTGCTGCTCCTGGAACCGCTCCGGCATCAGCAACGTCAACGGCCGGCCGAGTGCCTCCTTTGCCGGATAGCCGAAGATGCGCTCGGCTGACTGGTTGAAATGGAAGATATTGCCGTGCCCGTCCGCTGAAATGATCGCGTCGCTGGCCGTTTCTGCCACGGCCCGGAATTGCTCGCGGCTTTCGCGCAGCTTGGTCGCGAGCGGCCTGATCCGCGAGCGCAGCAGCAGCGTTCCGCCCGCGGCCAGCAGAAACAGCAGCCCGAGCGCGAGCTGCAGTTGCTCGCGAATCGGCTGAAACACCTCGGCCGCGTCGATCTTGACCACCATTCCGAGGCCAATGTCGCCTACCGGGCCGTAGGCGGCGACTACGTTCTGCTGCCGATAGTCGCGGGTGATGATGGTGCCGGTCTCGCCGCGCAGGGCGCGGGTCATCGGAAGCTTTTCGCCGGCGGAATTGACCAGCGGGGTGGAAAACGCTCGCTGGTTGAGCCGCTGCGGAAAGCAATCCAGTTGCTCGCCGCGCAGCACGCACAAGCCCATGTCTCCGGTCGACCCCAATCCCTCTACATTTTGTGCGAGACGCGTCAGCACCGGGAGTGGCTGCTCGGCGAGCATGGTGCCGACTTCCCCCGTGGAGTCGCGCAGGGAGATGCGGTGGCGCAGCAGAAAGCCGCCGTTCCACAGCAGCTCAGGCCTGTCGGGAGTCGCGAGGGTCACCGCCATCGCGGGCGCCTGCACGAACGCGCCCCCGCTCGCGATGACCTTGGCGTCGACGTCGTGATAGGCAATTCCCCTGAACCCCTGCTTGAGGAAGCTCTCGACGACCGCCTTCACGTTTGCAATGTTCGAGCCGTCGTCGCGGCCGGCGTGGATGACGCGCAGATTGCGCAGCATCGCGGGACGCGTAGCGGCGATCCGGGCATTGACTTCGTGTAACTCGATCAGGTCCCGGAACATGTCGGTGCGGCGCGTCAACGACGCGTGGACGTTGTCGCCGACCAGGGTTTGAACCCGGCCCTGAAGAATCGCGAAACTCGCGATCCCGGCGGCCAGCGAGATCGCGACCAGAACCGTCGCGCCGGCGAACGTGATCCGGTCGTCCTCCCTCGCCAGCAACGGCGTGCGTGCCCACTCGGCCCGTTTCCAGGCGGACCACAGTCCGAGGGCCAGCAGGAGCAACCCGACGGCCGTGTGCACCGCGATCGTTGCAAAGACGTACTCGGGGAAAATCAATGGTGCGTTGACCAGATAGCCCGCGAGCCCGAGCACCCCGATCGCACCGACCCCCAGAGTCATCAGACGCACCGCGATGCCCACCCACGGGCGGCGCACGCGCGTCGCGAAGATCAGCACGGCTCCGCTCATCAGGAACGCGGTCGCCGTGCCCGCCGACATTCGGCCTGGCTTCGGATTGGAGTCGGGCAGCCACGCGTGAAGCGCGGTCCAGTCGATGCCGAGGTCCAAGCCGAGGAGGTGCTCCGCGAGTACGAGGGCTGCGATGGTCACGAGCGTGCCGCCCAGGACCGTCGTGATGCGCCTGTGCCGTACTGCAACGGAAAACGGCGTCAGCAGCGCGCTGCCGGCCAGAACAAAACACAGCGCCGCGTTGAACACCATCGGCGAGTACTCCGGCACCACGCGCACCAGAGATGAAAGCTGCAGCCACCAGCCGAGCATCGCGGCACCGCCGAGGAGCGCGAGCAACGCGCCTGCGGCGCCCGAGAGGTTCGTCGAATCGAATGGCTTTGCAGACATGCCGGCCGCCTTCCCAAAACAAGCACGGTCTCCGCGCAAAGTGCGCGAAGACTGCGGCAACAAAATTGCCGCTAGCGTGCTACAGGGGCGAGGACGCGGGGCTTGTTATGACAGCGGGGCGGTATTGACATCTCCCATTTACGCCACTTCGCCGTAATGCCGCCGGGTTGGTGGCCGGAGCGCGCTCCGGCACGACGTTCGGACCCTTGCTGCTACTGCTTGCTCGAATTCTCAGCCGAGCAAAATTGCCTGAGACCCCGCTAGGATACGCCTAAACCCGAGGACGGGCAGCGCAGCTCCTAGTATGGCAACCACTGCGGCCGCTTGGCGGATATGACTTTCGTGTTTACACCGCACCAGTTCAATCCGCCGAAGAGCCGCCCGTGCTCGATTTTCATGCAGCGGTCCATGACTGCTTCGAGCCCCGCGGCCTCGGCCTTCTTCGCGGCTTCGGTGTTCTTGACGCCCAGTTGCTGCCACAGCACTTTCGCGCCGATCGCGATCGCGTCCTCGGCGATCGGCATGATGTCTTCGGTTTTCCTGAAGCAGTCGACGATATCCACCTTCACCGGGATATCGCGCAGCGACTTGTAGCATTTCTGTCCGAGAATGGCTTCGTATCCCGGATTGACCGGGATCACGGTGTAGCCGTGCTCCAGCAGGTATTTCGCCGCGAAGTAGCTGGGCCGGAACCAGTCGCCCGAAAGGCCGACGACCGCGATGACCTTGTTCGTCTTGAGGATGCGGCGCAAGCCGGGAATATCGTCGACCATGGATTGTCCTGGAGTTTCAGCGCGATTCTATCCAATCGGCACCTGCGCCGCATCGCTGCGGTATAGTTGCGCCTTTTCCGGGGAACGCCTCTTCCATGACAGCGACCGGCACACCCAGGACCGCGGCTCGGATTCTCGTCGACGCGCTGAAAATCCACGGCGTCGATACCGCGTTCTGCGTTCCCGGCGAGAGCTATCTCGCGGTGCTCGACGCCTTGTACGACGCGCGCGATTCGATACGGCTGATCGTCGCGCGCCAGGACGGCGGCGCCGCCTACATGGCCGAGGCCTGGGCCAAGGTCACGGGCCGCCCGGGAATCTGTTTCGTCACGCGCGGGCCCGGCGCGACCAACGCCTCGATCGGAGTGCACACCGCGATGCAGGACTCCACGCCGATGATCCTTTTCATCGGCCAGGTGCCGGGCGAGTTCGCCGACCGCGAATCGTTCCAGGAAGTGGACTACCGCCACATGTTCGGGCCGATGTCCAAGTGGGTCGCGCAGATCGACCGCGCCGACCGCATGCACGAGTACGTGAGCCATGCGTTTCATCTCGCGATGTCGGGACGACCCGGTCCGGTGGTGCTCGCGTTGCCCG
>DATHJM010000008.1:0-4281 GCA_035489775.1 Burkholderiales bacterium | reverse complement strand
ACCGGGTCGGGCGAAACTCCTGCCACCTGAACGCAGATCGGAACGCCGTCGGACTTGTACACGATCGCAAACATGGCCAGCCTCCTGTTGCAGATGAAGCCATCGGGGCGACCCGAACCCTCCTCCCGGGCCTTGTACTTTAACCCATGTTCCGAGGAGCATCCAGTGGCGAAATCCACGATCGATCGATCGATTCATGCAGCTCGCAGCGAATAACCGCAGCGTCGCGGCATGGCTGCTCGCCTGCTGCGCGCTGGTGTTCGCGATGGTGGTGATCGGCGGCGTCACGCGGCTCACCCACTCGGGCCTGTCGATCGTCGAGTGGCAGCCTGTCGCCGGCGCTCTGCCTCCGCTCGACGAGGCCGGATGGCAGGAAGCCTTCGGGAAGTACAAGCAGACCCCCGAGTACCGGCTCGTCAATCCGGGCATGAGCCTCGACGGTTTCAAGAACATCTTCTGGTGGGAATATGTGCATCGGCTCCTGGGCAGGCTGATCGGCGCGGCATTTCTGCTGCCGCTTCTGTGGTTCGCGCTGCGAGGCAGAATCGCCCGCGCGCTCACGTGGAAATTTGCCGTGATATTCGGGCTGGGCGCGTCGCAGGGCGCGCTGGGCTGGTACATGGTGCAGTCGGGTCTGGTCGATAACCCGCGCGTATCGCAGTTCCGCCTCACCGCCCACCTCGGCATCGCCTTCCTGATCTACGCGGGCATGCTGTGGATCGCCTTCGATCTGCTCTTTCCCCGCGCGAGCCCGGTTTCCGGGAGGCTGCGCCGCTTCGCCTTCGCGCTCGCCGCGCTGATCTTCGTGATGGTGCTCTCAGGGGGCCTGGTCGCGGGAACCAGGGCGGGCCTCGCCTACAACACGTTTCCGCTTATGAACGGGAACATCGTCCCACCTGAAATTTTTACCCTCGACCCGTGGTATCTGAACTTCTTCAGCAACATGGCGACCGTGCAGTTCGACCACCGGCTGATCGCCTGGCTGCTCGCGTTCCTCGTACCCTGGTTCTGGCTGCGGGTCCGACGCGAGGCGGCGCCTGGTCGCGCAAAGCTCGGGGCTCACCTGCTGCTTGCGACGCTTGCGCTGCAAATCGCCCTGGGAATCGCGACCCTGCTGCTGGCGGTCCCGGTTCCTCTCGCAGCGGCGCATCAGGCCGGCGCCTTGTTCGTCTTCAGCGCCGCGCTGTTCGCCGCGCATTCGCTGCGCTGACCCGGGCCCTCTATCGGTCGAGGTGCTTCGCCCGCTCGTCTATGAGCGCGTGGACGGCGTCGATCATCGGCGTCGCGATTCCGGCTTTTCGGGCGAGCTCCACCACCGCTCCTATGATCGCATCGGTCTCGAGCGGGCGCCGCCTTTCCACGTCCTGATGCATCGAGATCTTGGCGCCGGCGAGCTGTCTCGCAATGTCGATGCGCTCCTCCACCGTCATCGGTATGCGCACACCGTAGGCGTCGGCGACGCGCATCGCTTCTCCCATCATCGCGCGGATCAGCGCGAGCAGCGCCTGGCTGCCGTGGATGTCGTTCATGTGGGCGAGCGCGAGCGCCGCGACCGGATTGTAGGAGAGGTTTCCGATCAGTTTGGTCCAGATCTCGACCCGGATGTCCGCGGTGAGCCTCACCTCGAAGCCTGCCGCATTCATCGCCGCCGCGAGCCGCCCGGCGCGCTCGGACGCCGATCGATCGGGCTCGCCCAGGATGAAGAGCCGCCCCGCGGTGTGGCTCACCACGCCGGGCGCGGTCACCTGCGCGGCGGCGTGCACGACGCAGCCGAGGATGTGCTTCGGCCCGAGCGCCGAGAGCATGCGCCCGTCGGGATCGAGACAATCGATCGGCCGGCCCTCGAGGCTCCCGCCCTCCTTGTAGAAGTACCACCACGGCAGCCCGTTGATCGCCGGGATCACCGTCGTGTCGGGACCGATCAGGGATTTCAGCCGCGGCAGCATCGCGGCGATCGAGTAGGTCTTGAGGCAGACGAACACCGCGTCCTGGACCCCGAATTCGGCGGGCTCCGACGATGCGCGCACCGGATGAACTTCCGGCTTGCCCCCGGAAATCAGGGTCAGTCCCCGTCTTTGGATCGCCTCGAGATGAGCGCCGCGGGCGACGAGGGACACCTCGTGCCCGGCCTTCGCGAACCACGCTCCGGTCATCCCGCCCACGGCGCCGGCGCCGACGACGCAAATCCTCATGCAGCCTCTTTGCGGGGTTCCGGCGCAAGGATGAAATCGCGAACCGGAGCGATCTGTTCTTCGTTCATCAACCACGGCGCGTGTCCCACCCCGGGGAATTCCACGAATTCGACGCGCGGACCGCCCACCTGCATCCGCCTGACGGTCGATTCGAGCAGGAGATCCGACTCCGCTCCCCGCAGCACCAGTGTCGGGCATTCGACCTGGTCCCAGGTCGGCCACAGGTCGATGCCGAAGAGAAAATCGCTGCCGAACTCAACGCCGTCGCTCCCGCCACGGCGCATGCTGTTGACGACCGCAGGGTCGAGAGTGAGCCTATAGGCGCCATCCTCTCCGCGCCGGGAATCGTGCTCGGCGAGGCGACGCCACTGCCGGTCTTCGAGCGGTCCGAACTGTGCGCAGCTATCGCGCAGATGACGCTCGACCTCATCCAGGCTCGCGAATCGCGTGCCGACCCGCATGGCGGTGAGCTTCAGGCGCACGAGCGCATTCCAGGGCACCATGGGCCCGACGTCGTTCAGCACCAGGCGCCGGATCGGAGAATCGCGCCGGGCGGCGAGCATCATCCCGATCAGACCTCCCATCGAGGTACCAACCCAGTCGATCCTCGGTCCGTCGCTCGCCCCCTGGAGCCGGCGCAGAAGCGAGATGCGCTTGGGCGGAGCGGTGAGCCTGGCAAGCAGCGCTGCCGCGTCCGAAAGATATTGCGAAAAGCCGTAATCCTGCTTGTGCTCGAGCCAGTCGCTCTCGCCGCGGCCGACGACGTCCATGCACGCGACGCGGCAGCCGCGGTCCGCGAGGCTCCCCGCGAGCTCGTCGAAGTCCCGGCTATTGCGCGTCAGGCCGTGCACGCACACGACCAGGTGCAGCCCCTCCGGATTGCCCCATTCGGTATAGGCGACGCGGTGGAACCCGTTGGGCCCGAGTGCGAGGAAGTGGTTGAGGCGCGGTTCTGTGCTCATTCGAATGCGATGCGCCTTGGAGTCTGCGTTGGTGCCGGGAGAGAGAATCGAACTCTCATGGCCTCGCGGCCGCGGGATTTTGAGTCCCGTGCGTCTACCAGTTCCACCATCCCGGCTGGTTGCTGCGTGAAACCGCGTGCATTATACCGGCACGGCTATGAATTTTTCCATCGACGAGTTCGCCTACGAGCTGCCTTCCGGGCTGATTGCGCAGAATCCGGGCGCGGAGCGATCGGGAAGCCGCCTGCTGTGCGTCGGCAAGGCATCCATCGCCGATCGCCGCTTCTCCGAGCTGCCGCTGCTACTCGAAGCCGGAGATCTCCTGGTGTTCAACGACACCCGCGTGATCAAGGCGCGGCTCGCCGGCGAGAAGGAAAGCGGCGGGCGCGTCGAAGTCCTGATCGAGCGCACGCTTTCGGAGCACGAGGCGCTCGCGCAGGTAAGGGCGAGCAAACCGCCGCGAGCGGGAAGCACGATGCGGCTTGCAGGTTCGTTCGAGGCCCGGGTGCTCGGGCGCGAGGGAGAGTTCTATCGCCTGCGTTTTCCAGACGCGGTGATCGAGCTGCTCGAGCGCCACGGCAGCGTGCCGCTCCCGCCTTACATCAGGCACGCGCCTCGAAGCGAAGACGAGCAACGCTATCAGACGGTGTACGCGCGCTCGGCCGGCGCCGTCGCCGCGCCGACCGCGGGCCTGCATTTCGACGAACCGCTGCTCGCCGCGCTCGCCGCGCGCGGCGTCGAATTCGCCTGGGTGACCCTGCACGTCGGCGCGGGGACGTTCCAGCCGGTCCGCGTGAAAAATCTCGCGAAGCACCGCATGCACGCCGAGCGCTATGAAATTCCCGCGGCAACAGTCGCGGCGATTGAAGCGGCGAGGAAGCGCCGCGGGAAGATCATCGCCGTCGGCACGACCACCGTGCGCTGCCTGGAAGCCTCCGCTGCAAAACGCGGCGTGCCGACCGCAGGGAGAGCGGAGACGGATCTGTTTATCACGCCGGGTTTCGAGTTCCGCGTTGTGGATCGCCTTATCACCAACTTCCACCTGCCGAAATCGACCCTGCTCGTGCTGGTCTCGGCGTTCGCCGGAATCGAGCCCATCCGCAATGCCTACCGGCACGCCATTGAAC
>DATHJM010000007.1:0-8482 GCA_035489775.1 Burkholderiales bacterium | reverse complement strand
GCCTGAAGAAATGCCACCTGTTCCAGCGTTTCGACGCCTTCCGCAACGACCCGCAGCTTGAGGCTTCGGGCCATGCTGATCACCGCGGTCACAATGCTCGTATCGTCCCCAAAAGTGGTGATCTGACCGACGAAAGACTGGTCGATTTTGAGGGCATCGATCGGAAACTTTCGAAGGTAGCTCAGGCTGGAGTAGCCCGTACCGAAGTCGTCGACCGCCACCTGCACCCCTCGTTCCTTCAGGGTTTGGAGGATGGATGCCGCGGACTCGGCGTGTTTCATGAGGACGCTCTCGGTCAGTTCCAGCTCGAGGGATTTCGGATCCAGGCCCGTTTCCTTGAGGATTGCGAACAACCCTTCCAGAAAATTCTCGTCCCGAAACTCCATCGCGGAGACGTTCACCGCCATGGTCGTCAGAGGAAGGCCGGCATCCACCCAGGCTCGCGCCTGCTTGCACGCTTCACGAAGAACCCAGCGGCCGATCGGCAGAATGAGGCCGCAGTCCTCCGCGATGGGAATGAACTGCACCGGTGGGACCGCTCCCCGGGTGGGATGCGTCCAGCGTATCAACGCCTCCGCGCCGGTGATCGCTCCCGTCCTCAGATTGATCTTCGGCTGGTAGTGCAGCGCCAATTCCTGCCGTTCCAGGGCGCGCCGCAGACCCTCCTCGATGGATTGCCGCTCCACGGCCCGGACATTCATGGCCGGCTTGAAAAACTGGTAGCTCTGGCGCCCATTTTCCTTTGCCTGATACATCGCGGTGTCGGCGTTCTTGATGAGCGTCTCCGCGTCCAGGCCGTCGTGGGGATAGACGCTCACGCCGATGCTCGTGGTGACGTGGAGATCGTGCCTGTCGATGGAATGAGGCTCAGCCACCGCCTCCAGCATTCTCCTCGCGGTAATGGCGGCATCTTCCCATTGTTGCGCTTCCGAAAGCAGCACGACGAATTCATCGCCTCCCTGCCGGCTTACCGTGTCCGAGACGCGCACGCAATCCACCAGGCGTTTTGCGACGGATTGAAGAAGTTTGTCGCCGACCGGATGTCCCAGGGAATCGTTGATGTGCTTGAAGCCGTCCAGATCCAGGAACAGCACCGCGACCTGTTTCATGTGGCGCGGCGCCAAGGCGATCGCCTGGCTGACCCGGTCGTTCAGCAGCATTCGATTGGGCAAACCGGTCAGAAAATCGTGCTGGGCCGAATGGCTCATCTGCAGCGCCATCGCCCGGGCCGCGCTCACGTCGCGGAAAACGATTACCGCTCCGGTGGATTCCCCTTCGCGGTCGTGGATGGGGGCGACGGAGTCTTCGATCGGAATTTCAAATCCGTCGCGCCGGATGAGGACACAGTTCGACGGCAGGTGCACGGTTCGGTTTCGCCCAACTGCCATCTCCATCGGATTCGGGATGGTTTCGCGAGTCGTGGCGTCCAGGATCCGGAAGACTTCGGGCATAGGCCGGCCTGCCGCTTCCTGCATCGACCAGCCCGTCATTCTTTCCGCGACGAGATTGAGGAAGGTGAGGTTTCCCGAGATGTCCGTGCAGGCAACGGCGTCGCCGATGCAGTTGAGGGTGACCTGGGCGCGTTCCTTTTCCACGAACAACGCCTCTTCCATGATCTTGCGCTCGATGGCATAGCGCAGGGCTCGCATGAGCCCGCGCCCGTCGATCTGGCCCTTGACGAGATAGTCTTGCGCGCCTTCCTGCAAGGCTTGTACCGCCAGCGAGTCGTCGTCCAGGCCCGTCATCACCACCAGGGGGACGTGGGGCGCGGCAGCGAGAGCCCGCCGTACCGCTCCCAGTCCTTGCGCATCGGGCAAGCCCGGGTCGAGCAGGATGATGTCGACCGAATGCGCCGCGAGATGCTTCTCGGCATCACCCATGGACTCCACATGCGCCCATTCGGCTTTGTGCGGGCCGTGCTCGTTGAACATCTCGCGGAGCAAACGCGCGTCCCCGGGGTTGTCCTCGACGACGAGAACTGCCTTGATCGGTTTCTTGCTCATCCGGTTTCCCTCTGCCGCGGCAACTTGGCCCTCGTCAGCCAGAAGTCATTGATGCTCTTCACCAGGCTCTCGAACGCGTCCAGCTGCACCGGCTTGCTGAGGTAGCAGTTCGCATGGAGTTGATAGCTCGTCACGACATCTGCTTCAGCCTCGGAAGTGGTCAGGATGACCGTAGGGATCGTTCTCAAGCTGTCATCGTCCTTTATGTGAGCCAGAACCTCGCGGCCATCCATTTTGGGGAGGTTCAGATCCAGCAAGATGAGATCCGGGCGAGGGGCACGGACATGGACCCCCTCGCGCCTCAGAAAGGCCATGGCCTCCACGCCGTCGGAAGCCACGTGCAGATGGATGGACCTGTTGGCATCGCGGAAGGCTTCCCGCGTCAGCCGGACGTCACCGGGGCTGTCTTCGACCAGGAGAACCTCTATGGGCATGCCTTCCAGACCGATGGCTTTCATGATTTCCTCTCAGTTCCCGCCAATGCAAAGCTGAATGTGGAGCCCTTCCCGAGCTGTGATTCGACCGAGATGCTGCCCCCGTGCCGCTCGACGATCTTCTTGCAGATTGCCAGTCCTATGCCGGTGCCGGCGAACTCTTCCCGTTTGTGCAGCCGCTGGAACATGCCGAAAATCCTCTCGAAGTACTGCGACTCGATTCCCAGTCCGTTGTCCCGCACCGAAAATATCCATTTCTTCCCGCCATTCCTGGCGGCGGAGATGTTTACCCGGGGGACTCCGGGCTTTTGATACTTGATGGCATTGCCGACAAGGTTCTGAAACAATTGAGTGAGTTGCATCTCGTCTGCCAGGACGGTGGGCAGGGGCTCGTGCGTCACCAGCGCACCGCTTTCTTCGATGGCGCCACGCAGATTGACGAGCGCCTGCTGCAAGGCTCCTTCACTGGAGGTATCCAGCAGTTCTTTTCCTTTTGTCCCGACGCGCGAATAGGCCAGCAGGTCCTGGATCAACGCCTGCATGCGGCTGGCCCCGTCCACTGCGAAAGCAATGAACTCGTCGGCGTCGGAATCGAGCTTTCCCTTGTAGCGTTTGGATAGAAGTTGCGTGTAACTGGCCACCATCCGCAACGGTTCCTGCAGATCGTGAGAGGCAATGTAGGCAAATTGCCCCAATTCCTCGTTCGAGCGGTTGAGTTCCTTCACCGTCTGCAGAAGGCGCGCTTCGCTCTTCTTGCGCTCCGTTGTGTCGCGAATGGCGCTGGACACCAGGGTTCCGTCCTCGGTCTCGAGCGGGCTCAAGCTGATCTCGATGGGAAACTCCGTCCCGTCCCGGCGAAGGCCATAGAGTTCGAGCCCGGAACCCATCGCGCGGGTTTTCGGCGCGGCGAAGAAGCCCGCGCGATGCTTGGGGTGGTTGCCGCGAAAGCGTTCGGGGATCAGCTTTTCCACTGTCTGGCCGATGAGATCCTCGCGGGGGTAACCGAAGAGCTTCTCGGCCTGGGCATTGGTGAGGACGATCTTCCCGTCGCGGTCCACGATCACGATGGCGTCTGGCGCGGACTCCAGGAGCCCCCGGAACTTCTCCTCCGCCCGCTTGCGCCCGGTGATGTCGCGGATCGCCGCGGTGACCAGCCGGCCTTCGGGCGTCTCCAGAGGGCTCACCATGATCTCGATCGGAAAGGCGCTGCCGTCCTTTCGCCGCCCGTACAGCTCGGTCCCGGTGCCGAGCGGCTGCGCCGGCGCGTTTTCGGCGGATCGCAGAGCGTCCGCGATCAGCCGTTCCCCGAAGCCCTCCGGGACGATGTTGTTGACCTGCTGCCCGACGAATTCATCGCGGCGGTATCCGAACTGTTTCTCCGCCTGGAGATTCACAAGAACGATCTCCCCGCCCTCATTCACCAACACCATCGCATCCGGGGCCGCCTCCAGGAGGCCGCGGTACCGTCCCTCCATCTTCGCCAGATGCCTTTCCGCCTCCTTGCGCACGCTGATGTCGCGGATCGCCACCGTCACCAGGACTCCCTCGGCGCTCTCCAGGGGGCTCAGCATGATGTCGACCGGAAACTCGCTTCCGTCCTTGCGCCGCCCGGAGAGCTCGATCCCCGTACCGATCTGCTGCGCCGGCGCCTCAGATGCGGTCCGAGTACCGTCCGCGACCAGCCGTTCCGCGAAACCTTCCGGAATGATGCTCGTTACCTGCTGTCCGACGAGTTCATCGCGGCGGTATCCGAATTGTTTCTCCGCCTGAGCATTCAGCAGAACGATCTCCCCGCCCTGGTTCACCACCACCATCGCATCCGGCGCCGCCTCCAAGAGGCCGCGGTACTTCGCCCCCGCCTCCGTTCTCTCGCGGAGATCGTGGCTGAACTCGGAGAACCCGCGCAGATTTCCGGCCGGGTCGCGCAACGCCGTGAGGGTGACACTCGCCAAGAATCGTGACCCGTCTTTGCGCACGCGCATGCCTTGTTCTTCGTGCCAGCCGCTTGCGGCAGTCATCCGGAGGACCTCCTCCGGCCTGCCCCGCTCGATATCTTCGGGAGTAAAGAAGCAGGAAAAGTTCTGACCGATGATCTCGTCGGCTCTGTAACCCTTGATTCGTTCGGCGCCGGTATTCCAACTGACAATCTGGCCCCGCGGGTCCATCATGAAGATCGCGTAGTCCTGGATTCCGTCGAGGACCATCCGATATCTTTCTTCGCTTTCCCGGAGTGCGACTTCAACATTCCCGCGCCTGCGCTCCACGCTAACGAGCCTGGCGTAGGACCTGCCGTTTTCGATCAACAGGACTGCGAGCAGAAAGCTCGCCGCCAGCAGCCCGTAGATCCGGCCGACATAAAATCCGAGGTCGTAACGGGCTGCGTTGAGGACCGCGGACAGGGCGATATCGAAGAGCCACGCGCACATCACGACCATCAGCCACATGTCGAGCACGGTGTGCGGCCGCCGCCACCAAAGGACGACGAGCGCGAGGAGGCTCAGCACCCAGGCGCTCGACAAGACGATGTGCCCCAGCGCGCCGATACGGCTGCCCTGCATGATCGCGGGAAGGAACTCATGGCCTGCCGTAGCGAAGAGCGTGAGCCCGCACACGACGGCGAGTACCGCCGCAACGCTGGACAGAATGGCGACGGTGGCATTTCCGCGCGGCGGGCCGCTGGTCCCGATTGCCTCGGGCCCCTCATGCTTGAGCAGCGCGTAAGCGATGACGACGAGCGGGAAACCGCCGTGCCAGAACGTGTACATCCAAGCCGTGCTCTGGGGCCCGGCGCCAAGAAGACCGGCCGGCGAAAACACGCCGGGGAAAGTGAGCGCGTGCGAAATGGTTATGAAAGCGGTAAACAGGTAGCCGCTGGCCAGCACGAACAGCGCCCGCCAGCGCAAATGGCTGAACTGACCGAACAGCAGGATCGCCGTGATCAGATCGCAGATCGCAAGCGCCGATTCGTAAGTCGGAATGAAAGCCGGCACCTGCGCGAGCGGCGTCTTGGCGAACGGCGCCGCCGCGAGAAAGATCGCGGCGGAGACCAGCACGGCCGCCAGCGCGAACCGGGCCTCGCGGCGACCCGCGAGCTCTGTCGAGAGGAATACGCGGTCCTCGTTTGCCAATTCGCCGTGCAGGGCTTCGTTTGTCAGCTCGTTCTGCATGACTTCCCTCGTTTACCAGCCTGACCGGGTTCTTTTGGGAAGCATTGCAGGGAGCGTCCGGCGTCGCGGTCGAAAACGGAGCTTGGAATGCGCACAGACACGTACCCCTCCTGCCGAACTTGAAAATGGTTTTTGGAGGCAGATCACGCGCGGCAAAATCGCGGGAAGAGCGTGGGGAAACTGACGACCACGATGCCGCCGGGCTCCAGTCGCTACCGGCTCGGTCGGGGAATGGTCGCTATTCCCCTACGCCTGTAGTGTCCGCTTGTTTACCGGGGTGGTATGTACGGGAGGGCACACAGGAGGCTAGGGCCAATCGGCCCTCACACCCGCAGTGAGGCCCTACTCATGCTTGCCGCGCAGCACCCTCGAAACCGCTTCGCCGGGGGCAGGGGCGACGCGAGCTGCTAATCCAGGTAGTGAATCTCCACGCTCGGCACGCCGCCTCGCGTGTCCGCGTAGATCATGCTGTATTCGGGGACTTCGAGCCAGGTCGAGGTGTCCCTGGTGAGCGGCTCGGAGGCGATGATGATCGAGTCCGCGGCGTCGCTTCCGCCGATCATTTTCCACTCGCCATCGTGCTGGCCGTACTCGCGGCCCGAGGTGTACCACAGCGAAAGAAAGCTGAGGTTCGCCTCGTGCACCTGCGCCGGATCCTCGGTCGGGTAGCAGCCGAAATCGAAGCAGTAACGCACCGCGGCGAGTTGATCGCCGGTGGTGAGGAACAGATTCACCGACGACGAGCTTGCGATTCCGCAGGTCGTTCTCACTTCGCGGAGGATGGCGAGGGTGCGGTCCATCGCGGCCATGATCTCCTCCGCGCTCGAGGATTTCGATGGATCATCGAGCTGCGATACGAGCAACGCATAGATCCATTCGCTGTCGGTCGTCCCGCGGATCAGGCGCGCGATGCCCGGTTTCAGATGCCCGGCGAGGTGCGGCTTCATTTCCGCGAAGCGGGCGAGGTCGCCGTTGTGCGCGAGCGCGAGGCGCATGCCCTCGAACTGGAACGGATGCACGTTCTGCAGCGAGATCTCGACCGCGCTCGAGTAGGCGACGCCACGCACGTGGGCGAGCACGCAGCTCGGCGCGATTTTCTCGGCGAGATTCTTGAGATTGCGGTCGAATACGGGCAGCGTGGGCGACCCGTAGCTGAACGGCCTCGCCGGATCGTGCGAGTCGCGCACCCAGGCGCGCAGGCCGAAGCCGGCGAGGTTCAGCATGCTCAGCATCTTCGGCATGTAGCTCTGCCGCACCAGCGCCGAGTCGGGCTGGAACAGCAGATGGTCCAGCAGCACCGGCTGACCGAGATAAGCAAGCGCTCTGCACATGCGGGAAGTTTATCCCACAGCGGCGTATTGATTGACCGGAATCAAGATTCCGGCAACTGGCCGGGACGATTCTGGAATTTCCCAACTCGCCCGCGTAAGCTACTGATCGAACGTCGAGAAGTGAGGGCATGTGAAGGGTCAGCAAGGAGGCAAGATTCCGGCCAAGGCGCCGAGAGTGCGTTCCCGGCCCAAGGGCCGTCAGGTCGATCCGAAGGCCCGGGAAGAGATACGGACCCTTCTCGCGAATGATCCTCGCCGTCGCGACCTCCTGATCGAGTATCTGCACCGCATCCAGGACCGCCACGGTCATCTCTCGGCCGCGCACCTGGTCGCGCTCGCCGACGAGATGAAGCTTTCGATGACCGAGGTCTACGAGGTCGCGACCTTCTACCATCATTTCGACGTCATCAAGGAGGGCGACGCGGCGCCGCCGGCGATCACCGTGCGAGTGTGCGACTCGATCGCCTGCGAGATGGCGGGCGCGGGCGAGCTGCTCGCGAAGCTCCCCGGCATTCTCGGCAAGGACGTGCGGGTGCTGCACGCGCCCTGCATCGGGCGCTGCGAGACTGCGCCCGCCGCTGTCGTCGGGCAGAACCCGCTGCCGCACGCGAGCGTCGAAGCGATTGCCGCGCTGGTGAAAGCCGGGGCGGTGAAGCACCCCGCGCCCGGCTCGCGCGAATCGCATCCGCATAGGGATATCGTGAATCCCGTTTACGTCGATTACGCGGCTTACCGCGCCAAGGGCGGTTACGCGCTCGCCCAGTCGTGCATCGACGGCGCGAAGAAGCGCGAGGACGTGATCGCCGTGATGGAGAATTCCGGCCTGCGCGGGTTGGGCGGCGCTGGCTTTCCGGCGGGGCGCAAATGGAAATCGGTCGCAGCGGAGCCGGCGCCGCGCCTGATGGCGATCAACATCGACGAGGGCGAGCCGGGCACCTTCAAGGACCGCTGGTACCTGGAGCGCGATCCGCACCGTTTCATCGAAGGCGCGCTCGTCGCTGCTTGGGCGGTCGGCATCGACGAAATCTACATCTACCTGCGCGACGAATACCACGGCTGCCGCGCAATCCTGGAGAAGGAAATCGCCGCGCTGCGGAAGAATCCGCCGTGCAAGTTCCCGCCGATCATTCTCCGCCGCGGCGCGGGCGCTTACATCTGCGGCGAGGAATCGGCGATGATCGAGTCGATCGAGGGCAAGCGCGGCATGCCGCGGCTTCGCCCGCCCTATGTCGCGCAGGTGGGCCTGTTCAACCGGCCGACCCTCGAGCACAACATGGAGACGCTGCACTGGGTGCGCGACATCCTGGAAAAGGGCGCGGACTGGTTCGCTTCCCAAGGCCGCAACGGGCGCAAGGGCCCGCGCTCCTTCTCGGTAAGCGGGCGGGTGAAGAAGCCCGGCGTGCATCTCGCGCCCGCGGGCATCACGGTGAAGGAGCTGATCGCCGAGTACTGCGGCGGGATGCAGGACGGCCACACTTTCTACGGGTACCTGCCGGGCGGTGCCTCGGGCGGGATTCTCCCGGCATCGATGGCGGATATCCCGCTCG
>DATHJM010000006.1:0-19478 GCA_035489775.1 Burkholderiales bacterium | reverse complement strand
TCGCCCATCCCAGCGTGATGGTCCTGACGGCAACCCTTCGGAACCGCGCCGGGTTCATCCAGGCGTTCCCCGCTCTGGAGCTGAGCCTCACCAGCACTCAGGGCCAGACCGTCTCCCGGCGCGTACTGACACCCAAGGATTACGCGCCGCAGGGCACGCGAACGGAGGCCGGCTTCGCTGCCGGAAGCGAGCTCCAGATTCGAGTTTACATCGAAGCCGCAGCACTCAAACCCACCGGCTATCGGCTGTACCTGTTTTACCTGTAGGAAAACACCGACCCTCATGCGCACTCTGATCTGCGGCTCGATCGCGTACGACAACATCATGGTATTCCGCGGCCGTTTCCGGGAGCACATCCTGCCCGAGCAGATTCACATATTGAACGTGGCGTTCCTCGTTCCCGAGCTGCGGCGGGAGTTCGGTGGTTGCGCAGGCAACATAGCTTATAACCTGAGGCTCCTGGGTTCCGACCCGCTGGTCATGGCTACTGTGGGAGACGATGCCCTGCTGTATTTCGAGCGGCTGGAACGGCTCGGCATCAATCTGGATCTCGTGCGCCAGGTACCCGATACTCACACCGCGCAGGCATTCATTACAACCGACCTCGACGACAATCAGATCACCGCCTTTCATCCGGGGGCGATGAATCACTCGCATCTCAACAGCATTACGAGGGAGTTGGACGTGCGCCTCGCAATCGTCGCGCCCGACGGCCGCGAGGGCATGCTGCAGCACGCGCGCGAGCTCGCCGGGCTCGGCATCCCGTTCATGTTCGACCCCGGCCAGGGACTGCCGATGTTCTCGGGCGAAGAGCTGCTCGCTTTCGTGAAACAGGCCACCTACGTGGCCGTCAACGACTACGAAGGCCGGCTCCTCGAGGAACGTACCGGCAGCAAGCTCGAGGAAATGGCGCGCAAGCTCAAGGCACTCGTTCTCACCCGGGGCGCAGAGGGGTCCGTGATCTACACCAACGGCCAACGGATCGAGATTCCCTGCGTTCGGGCAACCGAAGTGGTGGATCCCACCGGTTGCGGCGATGCGTATCGCGCCGGTCTTCTCTATGGCCTTGCCGCTGGCTTCGACTGGCCGAAGACCGGCAGGCTCGCTGCGCTGATGGGCGCAATCAAGATCGCGTCGCGTGGCGGCCAGAATCATTCCATCAGCCTCGATGAAATCAAGCGCCTGTTCCGCCGGAATTTCGGGTCCGATCTTTGAAGGCGGCCAACCGCACTCCGGTTCCGCTGCGTCTGCTCCGGCTGGCAAGGCTCGCCATTCACCTCGCGCGCGGCCTCGCCATCGCGTGGCTGCGCTACCCGAAACTTTCCGAGGCGGAAAAGCAGGCGCAAAAACGCCGTTGGTCCGGAACGCTGCTCTCCATCCTCTCCGTGTCCGTTCGCGAAAGGAACTCACCGAAAGCGCTCCCCGGTCGCTGCATGCTGGTGCTCAATCACATTTCCTGGCTCGATATCTTCGTCATCGACGCGAGATTCCCTGCAACTTTCATCGCAAAATCGGAAGTCCGCAGCTGGCCGGTCGTAGGCTGGCTGTGCACGCTGGTCGGCACGCTGTACATCGAGCGCGGCAAGCGCTCCGAGGCGCGGCGCGCCCGCCAGATCGTTGCCGCTGAACTCGGGCGCGGCACGCTGATTGCAGTCTGTCCCGAGGGAGTCACGACCTTCGGGCGAAGCCTCGAGCGCTTTCACTCGGCGCTGTTCCAGCCGGCACTCGACGCCGCGGCCACGCTGCAGCCGGTGGCGCTGCGCTACCTCGACGCCGCCGGCCGGCACACCGACGCCGCCGGCTATGTCGGCGATACCTCGCTCCTCGAATCGGTCTGGACCATCGTCTCGACGCGCCACATGGTCGCGGAGTTCAATCTTCTCGCACCGATTTCCGTACATGCACAGACGCGGCGCTCGCTCGCAGAAAAGGCGGAGGCCGCTATCGCCGGGGCCCTGGGCGTGCCCGCCCCGCAGGGGACTTCCCGCGCGCGGCATCCGACGGACACGGTACCTGGTACAAACGCCGATCCTCCAGGCGGACCGCACTGAGCTTTCCGCCCCAGACGCAACCCGAATCCAGGGCGAGGAGCTTGGGCGCGATGCGCAAGCCGAGCGCCGACCAGTGACCGCATACCAGGGTGTAATCGGCGCTTTTCCTGCCGGGCACGTCGAACCACGGAAGGTAACCGGGGGGAGCTTCGGCCGTCTCGCCTTTGCTGTGGAACTCCATTACACCTTCAGGAGTGCAGAAGCGCAGGCGGGTCATTGCGTTGACGATGACGCGCAGCCGGTCGATCCCGCGCAGCTTGTCGTCCCAGCGATCCGGACGCGAACCGTAGAGTTGCGCGAGGAATTCCTTGTGCCGGGGTCCACGCAGCTCCGCCTCGACTTCTCCGGCGAGTGCCTTCGCCGTGGCTACGTCCCATTGCGGCAGGAACCCCGCGTGGACCAGCGCGTAGTTTGCGGCGACGTGCACCATCGGCCGGTGCCGCAACCAGTCGAGCAACCCGTCGCGGTCGGGCGCGGCGATTACGTCCCCGAGCGTGTCGTCTTCGCGACTCTTGACCGAGCCCTGGGCAAGCGCAAGCAGATGCAGGTCGTGGTTGCCGAGCACGGTCAACGCGCGATCGTCCAGATCCCGCACGAAGCGCAATGTGGCGAGCGACGCCGGGCCGCGGTTGACGAGGTCGCCCACGAACCATAAGCTGTCTTTCGCGCGGTCGAACCCGAATGCACCAAGCAGCGCCTGCAGCTCCTCGAAACTGCCCTGAACATCGCCGATCGCGTACGTAGCCATTGGCAGTGAACCCCTGTGGCGTCCCTTTTACATGATTTGGTCGGGCTTCGCTGCTAACCAACGTCAACACGAGGGAAAACCGATGCAAGGCACCAAGGAGCTTCGCGAAAAACTCGCAACCGCGTGCCGGTTGCTCTACATGGAAGGGCTCATGGACCACGCCGGACTCGCCGGAGCGCGCATCCCGGAAACCGGGAACCTTCTGCTCAATCCGCGCGAAATGCGCGGCACCCCCGGGCGCCACCCGGGAATCATGGCTGCCGGCGATTTCGTCGTGGTCGATCCGGAGGGAACGAAATTGGAAGGCGAGAACAACCCGCCGAGCGAGACACCGATTTTCACGGGCGTGTTCCGGGCGCGAGCCGATGCGATGGCGATTTTCCACCTGCACCTCCCTACCGCGACGCTCTTCAGCATCGCCGGTACGCCGCTTCGTCCGGTCGGGGTGATGGGGTCGCCGTTCGGTGGGACGGTGCCGGTGTGCCCGGACGCAACGCTCATCCAGCGCCGCGAACAGGGCGAGGCGGTCGCGCGCGCTCTCGGACAAAACCTCGCTGTGCTCCTGCAGGGTCACGGCGCGGTGATCGTCGGCGGGAGTATCGAGGAAGCCTTCGTCGCTTCTATCCTCCTCGAGGACAATGCGGTGTTTCAGTACCGCGCGAGCGCGATCGGCACGCCCAAAGCCATCGAGGGCGACGCGCTGCGCCAGGCGCAAAAGCAGGTGTGGCAGCCGAAAGTGATCTCGAAAATCTGGCATTACTACCTGATGAAAGGCCAGTCCACTGGAATTCTCGCGGGACCGTCGAGCTGAGCTGCCGAACCATTCTTCGGCGCCGTCAGGACCGCGCCTCGAACCGATGTAATAGAATGGCGCCGCTCAACCTCTTATTGACCAGTCATGGCCGAGAAGCTTTCCAAATCGATCCTAAGCAACCTGAAAAAGATATTGCATCGGGCTCCCGAAAAGCCATCCGGGCCAGCTCCGAAGAAGCCTTCTGCGAAGAAGCCTTCCGCTTCGAAGGAGGGCGCCCGGAAGCACGCGTCTGCGCCGCCCTCCGTGGACCCAACCCCCGATCAAGGGGGAACCCCGGCAGCCGCGGATGCGAAGCCGGACAAGAAGAAGCCCAAGAATCAGCCGTGGTACCGGCATCGCCAGCGCTGGTAGCAGGTGCCGACTGCCACCCGGGCCTGCGCCCGGCACGTCTCACACGGCTTCGAAGGCCTTGTCCTTGAGCGAGGCGGCGAATCCGTGGAAGACCTCGTGCACCTTGCCCCAGTTCTTCAGCCCTTTCATCCGGCCCAGCCAGCGGCTGACGTTCGGATACGCCGAGTAATTGCAGCGCACGATCTCGCCAAGGGCGACGAACGGGCCGCCGAAATAGTCTGCGATGGTGATCTGGTCGCCGCACAGGTATTTGTTCTTCGGCCCGAGCAGGTTTTCATCGAGAACTTTCAGCCACGCTTGAGCCTTCTCCTTGCCCCAGGCGATCGTGCCGGCGTGCGCCTCGTCGCTGCGCCGCTTGTGGTTGGGGAAGATCTGCGGGTAGACCAGTCCATAGGCGAATTCGCGGCAGACCTGCGTGTTGATCCAGTCCATCATTTCGTTCACCTTTGCCCGTGAGCGCAGCTCTTTCGGATAGGCCGGAGAGCCGGTTTTCTCCGCGAGGTACTTGAGAATCGCCGAGCTCTCGGTCAGGCGGAAATTGCCGTCCTCGAGCACGGGCACCATTCGGTTCGGGTTGATCGCCACATATTCCGGCTGGTGGTGCTCGCCCTTCATCAGGTCGACAACCTTCAGCTCGCAATCGATGCCGTTTTCGGCGATGAACAGCCACACGGGGCGGCTGGTGGTGGATACGGGGTGGTAGTAGAGTTTCATGTCGGCTGCTCCTTGCGGGTGATGGGTGTTGCTGGGAAGCCAGTAATCATACAGGGCGAATAGTGCAGGGGAAAATATCAAAATCGTCTTCCGCCGAGGCCATCGACTGGCCGGCGGCGATTCATGGCGCGCTGAAGTCGGAGCGCGTGCGTCAAGTGTCTTATGTGCCCGATGCAGGCCACAAGCGCCTGATCGAGCTCTGCCACGCGGACGAGGACATGGCGGCCGTGCCGCTCACGACCGAGGAGGAGGGCATCGCTCTCGCGGCAGGTGCGTGGCTGGGCGGTGAGCGCGCTGCGCTTCTCATGCAGTCGAGCGGGGTGGGCAATTGCGTCAACGCGCTGACGCTCGCGTCGAACTGCGGCTTTCCGCTTCTGATGATCGTGACGATGCGGGGCGAATGGGGGGAATTCAATCCCTGGCAGATTCCGATGGGACAGGCGACTCCGGGCACGCTGGGGCTCGCCGGCGTGCGCACCCTGCGCCTCGAGCGCGCCGAGGACGCCCTCGCCACCGTGACCTCGGCGGCGCAGCTCGCTTTCGGCGGCTACGGCGCGGTTGCGGTGCTGATCGCCCAACGCATGATCGGCGCGAAGTCGTTCGCCGGGAAACCTTGAGCAACGCAGGCCTCGATCGCCGCAAAGTCGTCGCGGCGCTTCTCGAGCGGCGCGGCGAGCTGCTCGTCGTCGCCGGGCTCGGATCGGCCGCGTGGGACTGCACGGCTGCGGGAGATCATCCGCTCACCTTCCCGCTGTGGGGCGCGATGGGGTCGGCGTGCATGATCGGCCTGGGCCTTGCGCTCGCGCAGCCGACGCGCCGCGTGCTCGTCGTCACCGGGGACGGCGAGATGCTGATGGGGTTGGGGAGCCTCGCCACCATCGGTGCGCAGCGCCCGGGCAACCTCGCCGTCGTGGTGCTCGATAACGAGCGCTACGGTGAAACCGGAATGCAGAAAACGCACACCGCGTACGGAACCGATCTGGCCGCGGTCGCAGGCGCGTGCGGGTTTGCCGACGCCCGTATCGTCCGCGCGAACGCCGGGATTGCGGCCGTGCGCTCGGGCGTCTACCGGGGCCGGGGCCCGCTTTTCTTCCAGGTGAAGGTGAAGAGCGACAGCCTGCCGCTCGTTCTCCCGCCGCGGGACGGCGCCCATCTGAAGCATCGCTTCCGTGAGGCGCTGCTCGGGAAGGAAGCCGCAGCACGGTGAGCGGCCGGCCCGCCTTTTACTGCCAGCCTTTCACTGTTCCATCGCGCTCGCGGCAAAGACCTCCTCGAGCGCCACCGGCCGCGAAGTCAGCCCCTGCTCGTGCGAGTAGCTCGCGGCGGTTTCGAGCACCTTGCGGTTGGCTTTGATGCCGTGCTGCACGATCTGCACGCCCAGCGCGTTTTTCGCTTCCCCCGTGAGCAGTCCCGCAGCGCCGTGATACTCGGCGTGCTCCAGGCGCTCGCGGTTCGCGATTTCATTCGCGCGCTCGAACGCCTTGTACAGATTCAGGACGATCCAAGGGTGTTTCTCGACGATCTCCTTCCTGATCACCATTCCATGGTTGATCGGAAAAATGCCGGTCTTGCGGTAGTAGCGGATGCCTTCGGCGACCGGATCGGGGAAGAGAGGCTTGATCGCCGGATGGTTCCACAGGTCGGCGGTGCTCCGGTCGACGAGGTTGGGATTCACGATGTAATGGATCGTCGCATCGAGCTCCCCCGAAACCATCATCGACCCGATGTTCTTCTCCGGCGGGATCTGGTTGATCGTCACCCCGGGCGGCGGCGAGAAGCCGATCGCGCCGCGGTGGCTGTGCGAAGGACTGCGCTCCATCCAGAACTGCATGTCCTTCGGCGCGACACCGAACTCATGCTCGAGCACGCCCCGCGTCCACAGCGCGGCGGTCTGCTGGTATTCGGGAACGCCGACACGCCGCCCCTTCAGGTCGCCGGGCCGGTCGATCCCGGAATCCTTTCTCACCAGGATTTCGGCATGGAAGAATTTTCTCGTCGTAAAAATCGGCAGGCCGGCCCAGCGGTCATCGCCTTTCGATCTAGCCATGATCAGCGAGGAAAACGACATCTCGGATACATCGAAATCGGCAAAACGCAGCTGTCGCCAGAAAAGTTCCGACGGATGCACGGCGCTCGGTATGAGCGCGATCCCGTCCGGCTTGACCCTGCCGTCGAAAATCGGCCAGGTCCTTGGATTGGAAGCCATCGCGATGCTGATTGGAATGTTCATGGCCGTCCTCGACGAACGGAGTGTACCGGGAAAATTACGGCGCGGGAGTGACACCAAGCCGGGCTCTGCCATAGAATAAAGGGCGAGAATTCCGCGGGAAATCCCATGGCGGACCTGAGCAACTGGGCGTTTCCGCCCGAGATGCAGCCCAATGCCGAGGAGTCGCGCTTCGACCTGGAAGAGGCGCTCGACTCGATGGTGCTGCTGCGCTCCGAGATTCCCGAGGACGCCTTTACCGCCGGGATCCTCGGCACCGAACGCATCGGCAACGGCGTCGTCATCCGCGACGATGGGCTGGTGCTCACAATCGGCTATCTGATCACCGAAGCGACGACCATCTGGCTGAACACGAACAAGGGCGCGGCGGTTGCGGGTCATCCGCTTGCCTTCGATCAGCCGACCGGCCTCGGATTGGTGCAGCCTCTGGGCAGGCTGGGCGCGCCGGCTCTTTCACGGGGTACCGCGGCTTCCTGCCGCGTCGGCGACGACGTCGTCGTGGCAGGTCACGGCGGCCGCAAGCATGCGCTCAAGGCCAAGCTCATCGCCAGGCGGGAGTTTGCCGGCTACTGGGAGTACGTGCTGGATGAAGCGCTCTTCACTTCCCCGGCGCACCCTCATTGGAGCGGCGCGGCGCTGATGAACCGGGAGGGACAGCTGCTCGGGATAGGCTCGCTGATGGTCCAGGAAGAACTGGGCGGCCGCACCGTTCAGGGCAACATGATCGTCCCGATCGACCTGCTCGAGCCGATCCTCGAGGACATGGTGAAGCTCGGACGGGCGCGGCGGCCCGCACGCCCCTGGCTCGGCCTTTATGCGACGGAAGTCAAAGGGCATGTCGTGGTTTCGGGCCTCGCGGGCGGCGGGCCTGCCGAACGCGCAGGCGTGCAGGTCGGCGACATCGTGATCGAGGTCGCGAGCGGACGGGTCGGCGGGCTTGCCGACCTGTTCCGGAAAATCTGGGGTACCGGCTCCGCAGGCGTCGAAGTTCCGATGACCCTGGTGCGCGAAGGCACCGTATCCCGCGTTCGCGTGTGCTCAGTCGACCGTCAGGATCTTCTCAAGAAGCCCTCCCTGCACTGATCACGCTCGCGCGAGAGGCATAGGAGCACCGTGCGATGGAGAACCGCCAGCACGATTTGATGCGCCAGCAGATGATCGCCGAGATCGTGGCCGATGCGGTATTCCTCACGGCTCAGCTCGGCAAGTCCGCGTTCGCCTCCCGGGTGATCGAGGCGATGGGCAAGATCCCCCGCCACGAATTCGTGCCCGTGGAGCTGCAAGCTTACGCGTACCTCAACTCGCCGCTGCCGGTCGGCTACGGCAAGACGATCTCGCAGCCCTTCATCGTCGCGCTTATGACCGACTTGCTCGAGTTGAAACCGGAGGACGTGATCCTCGAGGTCGGCGCCGGCGTCGGCTATCAGGCCGCGGTCCTCTCGGAACTGGTGGATCAGGTCTACAGCATCGAGCTCATCGAGGAGCTCGCCCTGGATACGCGGAAGCGGCTGAAAAACCTCGGTTACCGCAATATCGAGATCGGCGTCGGCAATGGTTACTACGGCTGGACCCAACACGCGCCTTTCGACAAGATCGTGGTGACCGCGGCGCCCGATTTGATTCCGCCGCCGCTCCTCGCGCAGCTCAAGCCCGGCGGCAAAATGGTGATCCCGACCGGGATTCCCGAGAAGCAGCAGTTGATACTGGTTGAAAAATCCGAGGGCGGCAAGCTCACCACCCGGGAGGTGCTGCCGGTGCGCTTTTCCGAGCTCGAGGAAGGCGACGACTTCGCCGGCGCGGCCTGAGATTCACCTCCCGCTGTGACTTACTTCTTGCGCGGCGCAAGCCCGATATAGATCATCTCGACGAACGCTTCGGGCTTTCTGAACTTGCCCCATTCCTCGTCGAACTCGCGCGTTGGCTTCGCCGCGAGCACCTGCTGCAGCGTCTTCCCCGATTTCGCCATGGGCTCGATTCTTCCAACTACGGTCGCGATCATCTTGCGGTACGCGAGCACGTCCTTTTTGCTCGAGAGCCCGCCGTGCCCCGGAATCACCTTGGTGTTGTCGTCGAGTAACCGCAACAGAATGTCGGTCGCGCGGATCACACCCTTCACCGAACCGCCGCTTTCCGGATCGATGAAGGGATAGCGGTAGGCGGCGAAGACGTCGCCGGTGTGGACCACGTTCGCCTTGCGGAACTGCACGTACGAGTCGCCATCGGTGTGCGATGGTGGGAGATGGTGCGCGGTGACGTCGTCGCCATTCAGATGAAGCGTCGCCGTGTCGCTGAAGGTAATGACGGGCAACGCTGCTTTCGAGGCGGGCGGATAGTTCTGCTTCAGCATCTGGATCGCGCCGCCGGCCGACAGGCGCTTGTAGACGTTGTCCTGCGCGACGATGACGACGCCGGCTTTGCCGACGTTCTCGTTGCCCCCGGTGTGGTCGCCGTGCCAGTGCGTGTTGATGAGGAAACGGACCGGCTTGTCCGAAATTTCCTTTACGGCCGCGAAGATCTTCGGCGTGAGCGGTGCGTACTGGTCGTCGATGAGGAACACGCCGTCCTCGCCCGCCGAGACGCCGATGTTGCCGCCTTCGCCTTCCAGCATGTAGATGCCGTCGGCGACTTTGGTGGTCTTGATCTGTACGGCGTCGAAATTGCGCTGCTGCGCCTCGGCGCCGAAGGCGAGAAGCGCCGACAACGCGATAAGTGCTTTTCTCATGCCGCCTCCTTTTCGTCGTCCCAGGCCTTGTCGGGCAACGGCAGCCCGGCGAGATCTGCCGCAGTCAACGGACGATCGGGCTTGATGTCGAGCGTTTCGAGTATGAGCATCAGCTGGCGCGTGTGCTGGGTCGGGTGCCATGTAGTGCGCTCGAGCACCACGTGCATCGAGTGGCGGCCGAAATAGGTGCTCACCTCGCGCGAGCAGGAGCGGTCGGAGAGGCCCGCCCACCAGTCGTTGACGCGCGCGAGCACGCCCTCGCCGAAGCGCGCGATGTCTTCGCCCGAGCGAAGCCCCGGCGCCTCCTGCATGATCCGCTCGTAAGTCAGCTCGCGGCCGTCTTGCATCGATTCGAGAAATCCCTCGACGATCCGGAACACGTGGTGGCACAGCACGCGGATCGGCCGGTTGCGATTGCGGAACTGCTTTTCCAGCCACTCGGGCGGGATCTGCCTCATGTACCGCGCCGCTGACGGAAGGACGATGTTGAGCTTGCCGATCAGCTCCTCGGGGCTCAGCCGCTCCTGCAGCTTCACCTTCAGGTCGAGGAACTTGATGACGTCGCCGAGCGCCTGCGCGAACACGAACTGGCCGCCGCGCGAGACGACCGGGACGCTGCGGGCGCCGAGCTTGCGCAATTCCTCCATTCCGGCCGGATTGCCGTGCACGTTGATCGACTCGTAATCCACGCCGCTCTTGGTGAGGAACTCCTTGGTCCTCAGGCAGCTGGTGCATCCGGGCTGCCAGAAGACTTTGACCCTGTCGGCTGCAAGCATGTTGGAACTCTCCAATCGGACCCGCGGGATCGTCCTCGTCCCCGCGGAAAACAAAAGCATAACCCGCTTATTCCAACAAATCCACGCCGGCATGCGAAAATCGCGCCGGAGGGTAAATGATGAAAGCAATATCGTGGTTGAATGATCCGGTGGCCCGTTCGAGGAACGCCCGCCCGTCGCTCCATGCGCCCTGGGGCGCGCTCCTTGCGCTGTCGCTATGCGGCGCAGCCGCCGCGGCCGACAGCGTCACGCTGCGCGTGAATGTTTTTCCCACGGCCAAGATCCTGCCGATGTTCGTCGGCGTCGATGAGGGCATCTTCGCCAGGCACGGTCTCAAGGTCGAAGTTCTGCATACGGAAAACTCGGCGCAACAGCGCGAAGGGCTTGCCGCAGGCGCGTTCGACATCGCTCAATCCGCGGTCGACAACGCCGTGGCCATGGTCGATGCGGCCGGCAAAGACGTGGTGATCGTCATGGGCATCAGCAGCGGCATGAACGAATTCATCGTGCAGCCCGACATCCGCAGCGTGCCGGAGGTGCGCGGTCGCACTCTCATTGTCGACGCGCCGAATACCGCGTACGCGCTCGTCGCGAAGAAAATCCTCCTCAACGCCGGCTTGCGGGAAGGCGCGGACTACAAAGTCAAGCCGATCGGGCGCGGCAGCGCGCGGCTGGAGGCTTTCTTCGAAAACAGGGAATACGCCGCCGCCGTCATGAATCCGCCGTTCTCCATCCTCGCCGTGGCAAAGGGAATGAAGAGCCTGGGGCGCACGGTGGACATGCTCGGCCCGTACCAGGCGGACGGAGTGTTCGTGATGCGCGCCTGGGCGCGCGCGAACGCGCAGGCGCTCGAGCGTTATCTCGCCGCATACGTGGACTCGCTGCGCTGGGCGCTCGATCCCGCGCACCGCAACCAATGCATCGCGATGCTCAAGGAAAAACTCAAGCTTCCTCAACAGGTCGCAGAGCGGACTTACGCGCTTCTTGTCGATCCCGCGTTCGGGCTCACGCCCGAGGCGAAGCTCGACCTGCAAGGGTTCAGGAACGTGCTCGCGCTGCGCGCCGAGATCGAGGGCGGGATTGCCCCGCCCGCCGAAAAATACCTCGATCTTTCGTACTACCGGCGCGCGATCGGCACGCTGGGCAGGTAGATCAGCTTCCTTTCACCGCCCGCCAGGCCGCCTCGACGTTGTTGGGGAAGCGATCCTTGCCGGCCCAGTCGTCGAATTCCGGCATCCTGATCTCCGCCTTGATCTGATCGAGCGTCCTGCCTTCGCGCGCCATCCTGCCGACTCGCTCGAGCAGCAGCCCGTAGTAGCGCTCCATCTCGTCGAATATCTGGGTCGTGCCCGGCGCGCCGTGACCCGCGATCACGATTTCCGGGTTCAGCGCGCGCATCGATTTGATCGAGGCGAGGATGTCCGGGACGGTGAGAAACGGCCGGATGTTGGGATAGCGCTTGACTCCAACGGCCGCCGCGGCCCAGAGCACCCGCTCCCTGGGAAGCCAGACCGCCGTGTCGGCTTCGCTGTGAACGTTTTTCAGGTAGATGAGCTCGAGGGTCCGTTCTCCGAGATTCAGGGTCATCTTCTGCTGAAACTCGATGTGCGGCAGGACTTGCCGGTAGCCTTTCATCGCTTCGCCCATTCCGGGATACTCGCCCGCGAGCTTCTGGTTTCGCTCGACCGTGTTCGCCTTGCGCATCGACTCGGCGGCGCCGGCGTGCGCGACCACGACCGCAGGCGGCGAAAACACGAAATCCCCGTTGGTATGATCGTCGTGGGGCTCGGTATGGATGACGAAGCGCACCGGCTGGGCCGATAGCTTCTTGAGGACTCCCATCGCGGCCAGGGAATCCACCGGGGTCTGGCCGGTGTCGATCATCACCACGCCTTCTTTCGTGAGAATGATGCTGACGTTGGAATCCTGCGCCTTTGCGGCGTAGACGTAGATCCCGTCCCTGACTTTTCTGACCTGGGGGCCGAGGTCCTGCGCGGCCAGGGGCGGCGCGAGAACGAGCAGCGCGGCGAAGGGCAGGGCGGCAAGACGCTTCATGAGGCTCTCCGTTCTCGGCAGGGATTCCGCAGGATCGCGGGTGGCGTCACAATACGCTTGGAGGCCAACGATGGGCAAGAACCGGGCGAGATGGCGTGAGAAAACGGCGACGGGCGTGGCGCAGGTGCTGTGGTCGCTCGCTTTGTTCGCAGCCGCCGCCGCGGCGCAGGATCCGGGGCAGGCCTATCCGAGCGGGCCGCTGCGCATCGTCGTGCCGTTCCAGGCGGGAGGCTCGACCGACATGGTCGCGCGCGCGATGGCGCAGAAGCTCCGCGAACGATTCAACCAGCCGGCGGTGGTCGAAAACCGCGCGGGCGCCAACGGCACGATCGGCGCCGCGCTCGTGGCGAAGTCGCCTCCGGACGGGCACACCATGCTGCTCGTCCAATCGGGCTTCGTCTCGAACCCGATCCTGATGAGAAACCTGCCTTACGATCAGGCGCGCGACCTGGCGCCGGTTTCCAGCCTCGCCTCCGGCCCGATGGTGCTCGTCGTCAACCCTTCACTGGCGGTGAAATCGGTGAAGGAGCTGATCGAATTCGCGCGATCGCATCCCGGAGAGCTCAACTTCGGCTCGCCGGGCACCGGCTCGCTCTCGGACCTGTGCGCCGAGCTGTTCGACGTGATGGCCGGCGTGAAGATGACCCACGTGCCCTACAAGGGATCGGGCGGAGCGCTCGCCGACGTGCTGGCCGGACGCGTGCCCGTGTACTACATGAACCTGATGCTCGCGCTCCCCTACGTGAAGGACGGGCGCTTGCGCGCGCTCGGCGTGACGACCTCGCAGCGCTCCCCGGTCACGCCGGAAATCCCGACGATCGACGAGGCGGGCTTGCGGGGCTACGAGATGAGCACCTGGTACGGCCTGTTCGTTCAGGGAGCGACCCCGCGCGGCATCGTCGCCAGGCTTCAGCGGGAACTGGCCTCGATCCTCGACCAGGCCGACATGAAAGAGCGGATCGCGGCGGACGGAATGACCGTCGTCGCGAGCACACCCGAACAATTCGCGGAGTTCCTCGTTCGCGAAACCGCCAAGTACACGCGCATTATCGAGGCGGCAGGAATCAAGGCGATCGACTAGCGGGCTGCGGCAGAACGGTTCGCGGCGCCAGCAGCCGGACCAGCGCGTAGACGGACACCAGCGGGTCGATCAGGTAGTCCCATAGGTTGCGGGATTCGTATGCGCCCGCGAGATACGCCAGCGCCGCGGCGACGACGATGAGCACGATGAGATCGAGCCTCGCCCACCACGCGGCCAGCGTGACGCACAACAAGGCCGTCAGGAATACGATCGATCCGTAGCCCGGCGAATACGGGTCGAACGGCGTCCATCCGAGCGCAAACGGATACAGAAACACGGCGGCCACCGCCAAGAGCCAGCACACGGCGCGCCTTTCCCGCTCCCCGATCAGCGTCCTTCCCGTGAGCTGCGCGATGCACGCCGCGCCGGCGAGGACCAGCGTCGTCACGCTCAAGTCCCCGGTGACGCCCCGGAGGTAAGCGACGACCCAGAAGCCGCCAACCGGAACAAAGACGGCAAAGGCCGCGGCCAGCATGACCGCGCAGCGAACGCGAACCGGCAGGCGCTGCGCGCGAATCGAGGTCGCGACCACGGCGAGGCTGAGCAGCCCGCAGCCGAAAAGACCGAAAGCATCGCTCGCGGACATCATCGCCTGCCCTCCAGCCAGGCCCGGTTGAAACGCACGTGCTTGATGCGGGAACGGCCCCAGGTGTAGAGAACGTGAATGTCGCCCGCCCGGTCCTGCATGATCCACGGGTAGGAATATTCGGGGACCGGCGCCTGCGGCGACCCGGATTCGCCCTCGAACCTGTGCGCGATTCGCCACGTGTTTCCGAAGTCCGTCGAGAGCGCGAGCGAAAGGTCCTCGCGGTTCTCCGGTGCATTGTTGAACACCAGCAGCAGCGGGCCTTCGGCAAGCAACACGCTTGCGACAGCGGCGTTCGGATTCGGCAACAGCGTCCTCACCGGCGGGCTCCAGTGAACGCCTCCGTCCGCGGTCCGCACCAACAGGATCCTGTTCGGGGGATCCCCTGCATAACGCATGAAGCCCACGGCCTCGGTCTGCGAGCGCGGCACGATGACCGGCTGCAACGACGACTTCCCCCAGGACAGGCGGGTTTTCCCGATCGCATGGCCTTCGGCGTCCAGGCGCAGCAGCTCGCCGAACTTGCCCACGAACTCGTGGTACACCGGCAGGCCGACCGTCCCGTCGGAAAACTGGAGCGGCGCGCCTTTCACCAGCGTGCTGATATTGAAAAACGGCGATGCAATCAATCGCCGGGGCGGGCCCCAGGTCTCGCCTTCGTCTTCCGAGACCATCGAGTTGATGGCGCTGCCCGCCCAGCCGCCGACCGACACGCTGACGAAATAGAGGCACAGGCGTCCCCTGTGGTCGCGGCCGGCCACGGGATTGCCCAATTTGCGGATGGTGCGTCGAAGATGCCGCTGCGCGAACTCGCGTGTGACGAGGGCACGCTCCGCGCTCCAGGTCGCCGCGAGCGGAGAGTAGACCGAGGTGTAAATGGAAACGTCCGCCGCCCCTTCGCGGCTGCCGCCGTACCAGAACGCCCTCAGCCTGCCGCCCGAGATTTCCGCGGCGGTAGCGCTGTGCACCGATGCCGCGGTGCCGTTGGGCAGGAGCTGGACTCCATAGAGCGGCGCCGCCGGGGACGCGGCGCGAGCAGCGGCTTGCGGAGGCACGAACCCGCCGGGCGACGGCGCGGTGATTGCTCGAACGTAGAGACCGGCAAACGCCAGAGCCAGCGCGCCCAGCGAAACCCACCTCAGCCATCGCGCCTGCGTCATCGCACTCCGCCCGGAGCGTGAGGCCGGGCGGGATTGTGGTAGAGCATGTATTTCGAAGTCTCGTAGAGGGCTTCCTGCAAGCGCCGCAGCTCGGCGGCTTTTTCCGGGAAGCGCTCGTGCACGTCCTCGGCGCCTTTTTCCGACTTTTCCGACCGGTAGCGGAACAGGCGAGGCCCGCCCGGATCCAGCCTGAAATAGAACTCGTCGTCGAGCACCCCGGTAAAGCCGATCAGCGAAAAATGCCGGTCGCCGGGCTGAAGGTCGAGCAGATCGCGCCCGAGCGAGGTATTGAGATACGGAACGCCGATCAGGCTCAGGGCGGTCGGCAGCGAATCGGGCAGGCTTGCGGTGAAATCGATGCGCCTGCCGCCTTTGACCAACCCGGGTGCGTAGATCACGAAAGGCACGTGGTAGCCCGTGAGCAGGAGCTGCTCCCAGGGCGTCTGCCGGGTGGAAGGGTTGCCGTGATCCCCGTACATCACGAACACCGTGTTCCTGAACCAGGGCGCCTCCCTGGCCTTTGCAAAAAAGGAGCCGAGCGAAAAGTCGAGGTATCGCATGCCGTTGTACGCCGCCAGGCCGTCGAATCCGTTTTCGGCGAGCACGGCCGCGTCGGCTCGAGCGAGCTCGAAGCCGGGGTGATCGTCCGGGATGGTGAAGGGCCGGTGATTCCCCGAAGTCTGGATGAACGCGAAGAAAGGCCTCGTCTGGTCGCGAAACGCGCGGTTCGCCTTGTCGAACAGCACGACGTCGGACACGCCCCAGCCGTCGACCTGAGGCGCGTCGTAGTCGCCTTCCTCGAAGATATGCAAGCCGGGAATGTTGTGCGCGAAAAGTCCGCGGATATTTCCCCAGGTCGCGCTGCCTCCCAGAAAATAATATTTTTCGTAACCCTCCAGCGCGTTCACCAATGTGTGCTGGTTCACCACCAGCGGATTGCGCGAGGCGGTCGTCGTCGGGTTCACGTCCGGAATGCCGGTGAGCATTTCGAACACCGAGCGCGCCGTCGGCACCTCGGGAACGAAGAAGTTCGTGAACAAGAGGCCGTCTTTCGCGATCGCGTCGAAGTGCGGCGTGGCGTTCAGGCGGTTGCCGAAAGTCCCCGATTTGAACGCGGCAAAGGATTCGAGGTGAATCACCACCAGGTTGTACTTGACCGCAGGCTTCCGCGGTGGCGTCACGTACCGGGCGAAGTCGAGCGTCTTCGAGTCCGGCGTCTTTATGCCGAGCAGGGAGGCCGTATACGCATAGTGCTCGCGCACCTTGTCCGTGTCGTAGGGGAGGGTGCGGTTCTCGGCGGTGTCCGCGAGAAACAGGACCGGGTTGAGCGCGAGCGCCGCGACCGCTTCGCTCGCGGAAAAATAGGCTTCGCTCCAGCGCAGCGGGTACCAGGACCATTTGCCCCAGATTCCCAGAACGTAGAGCGCGGCGAAGGCAGCGACCGTCGCGCGCCTCGCCCACTTGCCCGCGGGATTCGCGGCGGGCACCAGGGTCTTTTGCGCGGCTCGGCCCGCTACCCAGGCGTATGCGCAGCCGAGAAGCGCGAGCCCCAGGAGGACGGGCAGGACCGGATAGGTCTCCCACGCCACCCGCGCCGCCACGCCCACCGGCGTCAAATGATCGACGAGGCTCGCGTTCAGCCGCACCCGCACGTAGGCGTAGTGTCCGAAGTCGACGAAGTAGGCGAGCAGCACGGCGCACTGCGCCAGAGCGAGGTAAGCGAGCCACGCGATCCGCGCGGCGCGCCGCCGGGCCGGATCGAAAAGCGGGATCCAAGCGAGGAGCGCGAGCGGCAGGAGAAGCAAGAGCGCGAGCCGCAGGTCGAACTTGAAGCCGAGCCAAAGGGCCTTGAGCAGATCCGCCGAGGACGCGTTCGCGAGCGCCTCGTGAAACGCAGCCCAGAACGCGGCGCGGAACGCCGCGAACACGACGAGGTCGATCGCGATCAGCGCGAGCAGGAAGCGCGCGAGTCCCGGGAGGCGATTGAACATCTTCGCGGCGACTTCAGGCGGCTTGCGCCGGTGTCTCGATCCGCGACTTGAGCCGCAGGATCTGCTCCAGCGTGTTCTGCCCGGTCTGGTGCGGCGGCAGCACCTCCCACAGCTCCGACTGCGGCATCAGCTCCTTCAACGCAAAGGACGCCGATCGCGTGTGCCGGCTGTCTGCTCCCGACATGATGAGGGCTGGAACTTCAATCTGCATGAGCTCCTCGCCGCTTGCGCCCGAGGGCATGGTGTCGTTGAAAATCGCGTCCCGGCTGCGCGCGCAGGCATCGAGGTACCGGTCCACGTTCTGGCTCGCGAGCTCGCGGGCGAACTCAGGATAGACCGCGGCGGGCGATCCCCACGGCCCGATTTCCGGATCGAGCCAGAAATTTTCGCCTTTCGGCGCGCGCTGGACGACGGCGCCCAAACCATTCGAGCGCACAAAATCCATATGGCGCCGGAAAAACTCGTGGCCCTTCTGCATCCACAGGTACCCGCCTACGGGCCAGTGCAGCAGCAGTCCTTTGCATGCCTGAGGGTGGCGCACCGCGAAAGCGAGCGCGAGCGACGCGCCCATGCAGCTGCCGAGGATGTACGCCTTCTTCGCGCCGGCCAGATCGAGCAGCGCTTTGGCTTCCTCGACGTACGAGTTCCAGGCCAGCGGCTCGACGCGGCCGCCCGAAAGGCCGCATTCGCGGCGGTCGTAGGCAATGCAGGTGAAATGGCGCGAAAGCGTCGCGAGCCCGTCCATCTGCCCGAACGCTTCCTTGCCGCCGGCCGCGGTCCAGCGCGAGATCACCGAGCGCCATCCGCCGGGGGCGAACATCAGCAGGTGCGGGGCCGCCTTCCCGTCCGGGCCCTGGATGAGATAGTTGATCCTGATACCGTTGATCGTTGCGAATGGCATGGCGTATCCTCTCCGGTATCGGGTGCGCGACCGGCGCCGCGGTAAGGGAGGGCCGGCGAAAATTATAAGAGAAGAGGTTCATGTACGGCGATCTTTCATGGACCGACACGGCGGGAAGGCTCCTTATCGTGCTTTGCTTTCTGGCAACCGGCCTTTGCAATCTGACCCGGGTGCGGATCAAGGATCACATCGACCGCATGGCGGGCTTTCACACCCCGTTCCCTGCCGCCGCATTCTGGACCGGAATTGCGCTGCAGTTTGCCGGCTGCGCGCTGCTTCTTTTCGACTGGCACGCCGAAATCGGCGTCTGGTGCCTGATCGTTTTCACCGTGGCGGCCACGGCGATTTTCCACCGCTTCTGGAGCATGCAGGACCCGGCGAAGCGAAACCTGAGCCGCATCATCCTGCTCGGCAACACCGCCATCCTCGGCGGGCTGCTCCTGCTCCTGGAAAACGTGCGCTGACGGGCCGAGCGATGAGCGATGCGGGAATGACTGCAGGCAGCGAGCTTTCGGGAAAAGTCGCGCTGGTCACCGGCGGCGCGAGGAACATCGGCCGGGCGATCTCGCGCTCACTCGCCGCGGGCGGCGCGACAGTGATGGTGAACGCGAACACCTCCCAAGGCGAAGCCAAAAGCACCGTGGCGATGATCAAATCGAACGGCGGCACCGCCGCTTTCCACTTCGCCGACGTCACCGATCCCGCAGCGGTCGCGAAGATGGTCGACGCGACGGTGAAGGAGTTCGGGCGGCTCGATATTCTCGTCAACAATGCCGCCGTGAGGACCGAGACGCCTTTCGAGGACATCAAGCTCGAGGAATGGCGCCGCGTGATCGCGACCGTGCTCGACGGCGCGTTCCTGTGCACCCAGTCCTGCCTGCCGCACCTCACCCGCGTGCGCGGCGGGTCTGTCGTCAATATCGGGGGCCTCACTGCGCACAAGGGGGCGACCGGCCGCGCGCACGTCATCGCGGCCAAGGCCGGAATCGCCGGCATGACGCGGGCGCTGGCGCTCGACCTCGCGCCGCACCACATCACGGTCAACTGCGTGGTGCCCGGGACCATCGAGACCGTGCGCGGCCTGCCGGGCGCGCCGCTTCGCCCGAGCGACCGGCGCGGCCTGCCGCCGATCGGCCGCCGCGGCGAACCCGGGGAAGTCGCCGCGGTCGTGCGCATGCTGTGCGGGCCCGACGCGCGCTACATCACCGGCCAGACCATTCACGTGAACGGCGGCGCCTACCTCGGGGGCTGAAGGCGACGCCCGGAGTCGGGCGCGCGCACGTCACTCCGCTTCGTACTCG
>DATHJM010000005.1:0-7275 GCA_035489775.1 Burkholderiales bacterium | reverse complement strand
GTACTTTGTGCTCGAGCAGGCGCTTGCGGCTCGCCGCGGTGAGCCCCCTCGGCGTGAAGCCGAGCGCACTCGAGCGGCGCCAGAACAATGTCTTCAGCGCGTCGTCATCGAATTCCGAGGAGGCGAGGCGGCGCAGCTCGCCGCCTTCGAGCGCGGCGATCGCGAGGCCGTCGCTGTAGAGCACCCGGTTCGGCGTAATCGCCGCAACTCGCGCCTCCGGGGTCACGATGCCGACGAGATTGAGCGGATCGGCACCGGAGACTGCAACGAGCTCGCCGCTCTTATCCAGCTTCCTTACCGCGCGCAGCCGGCCAACCGCGTCGGCCAGCGCGAACTGCTCGCCGCCGAAGCCCGAAACGAAGCGCCCGCCGCGGATCTCGCCACGCGCCTCCAGCCGCCGGTACACCGCCGTGAGCTCGCGCCACGTCGGCAGACGCGATTCGCGCGCGAGCAGCGCGCGGAAAACAACGCCGTAGCGGCGCAGCAACGCGCGCGCGATCTCCTCGGCGCGCTTGCCGTCGTCGACCGCCGCATCGCCGCGGAGCAGCGCCCAGCGTCCGGCGGTGTCCACTTCGTACGCGGGGCGCCGGCGGCGGGAGCGCCGTTTGTGCTTCTCGGACGGCGCCAGCAGCGCACGCAAGCCCACGAAGCTGTCCGCGGTGACGAGACCTGCGCCCGCGAGCTCGCCGAGCGACCGCTCGGCTTGCGTGCGCAACTGCCCCGTGTCGGAAACGATCTCATGGAAGAACGACGCGCCCCGCGAGCGCAGCGTTTCGTATACGGCGCTCGCCTCCGAGCTCAACTCGCCGGCTTCCAATTCGGCGGCGCGCCACAGCCCCGCGTGCTCGCGCAGCATCAAGGCGATCGGCGAGCTGCGCAGGGGCGCCTTGCCCGACCCATTTGCGGGAGAGAGTCGGCCCCACGCCACCCGCCCGGAGAGGCAAAGCCTGTCGATGAAATCGGGCTCGTAGTCCTGCACGCGGGCTGGGAGCACTTCGTGCTCCCAGGCGCCCGCGGGAACCTCGTAGCCGTCGAGCTGCTCGATCACCGCGGCAAGTCCCTCGACACTTTTCACCTGGGTTTCCCCGGCCGCGTGCTGCCAGTGCAGGAGGAAACGCATGAAATCGGCAGCGCTGACCGGTTCGATCTCTGCGCGCAGCCGGTTGAGGGTGTATCGGTGAACGCGCGCGAGCAATCTCCGGTCGCACCACTCGAGCGGGCCGGTGCCCGGGGTCGGGGTGAAACGGCCGCGCAGCAGTTTGCCCTCGCTTTCCAGCGCAAGCAGGGCAGCGTCGATGAGAGCGGTGTCGGGAAGCCCGAGGGAATCGACGAGCTCGCGCGCGGTCACCGGCCCGAGCACCTCGGTTCTTCCGCGAACCAGCTCGCGCGCCGCGTCCTCGCGAACCCACTGCTTGCGCAGGCGCTCGGGGATCGCCGGTATCGTGGATTGAGGAACGATAGCATTCAGCTCGTCGAAGCGCTCCACCGAAATCCAATAACCGCCGGAACCACAGGCGCGTCCGGCGACGACCAGCTCGTCGAGGAGCGCGCGCCAGCGGGGCGAAGCTTCCTCGGCGCGAATAAACCCGGCGAGCAGCAAAGCGTCGTGCAGCTCGTCGGCTGTGTTCGCCGTGGGCCAGGCTTCCTCGCGCACGCGCTCGATCGCGGCGGGGTCGAGCGCGCCTAGGTCGTCGGCGCTTCGGGGTTCGGTCGTGCGCCGCGTGTACACGGCGCGGGTGCGGCGCTCCTCGAGCGGCGCGTCGTCCAGAAACGTGTACACCGCGGAATTCAGGATCTCGCTGCAGAACACCGAAGGTTCGGGCGTGTCCTTTGCGAGACACTTGATCTCGCCTGCAAACACGCGCTGCAGCGTGCGCACGAGCTGCGGCAGGTCCATCGCCTGCTCGAGGCAGTCACGGATCGCCTGGTGGACGAGAGGATGCTCGGGCAGCTCGCGCGCGCCCTGGATGTTATCGAGGCACGCGGCCGCGTCCGGGAATATCGCGGCAAGCAGCTCATCTGCGATCATGCGCTGGATCTGCGCGGGCAGGCGCGCACCGTTGCGGTTACGCGGGACAGCCAAGGCGACTGTCGTGGTCCAGCGCCAGCGCGTCTGGAAAATCGGCGAGTCGAGCACCGCCTGCACGAGCGTCTCGCGCACGGTCTTCGGATTCAGGTAACGGAACGCTTCCTCGAGCGGGAAGGAATGCATCGGCCCGAGGGAGAGGACCAGCGCCTCCTCGGTCGCCGCGGCCTGCAGCTCGAAGTTGAAGCTCTGGCAGAACTTCTTTCGAAGCGCCAGGCCCCAGGCTTTGTTGATGCGACTGCCAAGGGGCGCATGCAGCACGAGCTGCATGCCGCCCGCCTCGTCGAAGAAGCGCTCAAGGACGAGGGCCTCGGCCGTTGGCACGACACCCAGGGCTCGCTTGCCTTCGGCGAGATAGGCCGCGATCTGCTCGGCGGCCCCTCGCGGGAGCCGGTAATCCTGCACCAGCCACGCGACCGCGGCATCGAGCTCGTCGGGTTTGCGCGGCTGATCGGGCCGGGGAAGCTTCGGATCGGCGGCAGAGCGCAGCCTCGAGACCGCCGCGCTCATCTCGTCGCTTCGCGACGGCGCCTCGCCCAGCCAGAACGGCATCGAGGGCGGCTGCCCGTGCGCGTCGGCGACGCGCACGACGCCGTTACCGATCTGCAGGATGCGCCAGGACGCGTTGCCCAGCTGGAAGATGTCACCGGGCAGCGATTCGATCGCGAAATCCTCGTTCAGCGTGCCGATGAACAAGCCCTCCGGCTCGAGCTGCACGCGGTAGTCGAACACCTCCGGGATGGCGCCGCCCGACATGATCGCGATCATGCGTGAGCCGCGCCGCTCGCGAAGCTTCTGGTGCACGGCGTCGTAGTGCACGAGCGCCGCGCGCTGACCGCGCTTGGTCGCATAGCCGTGCGCAAGCATGGCGACAACCTCGTCGAACTCGGCTTTTTCGAGGCCGCGATATGGGTAGGCACGGCGGAACAACTCGAACAAGGCGCTCTCGTCCCATTCCTCGGCGGCGGACTCGGCGACGATCTGCTGCGCGAGCACGTCGAGAGGCCTGTCTGGAATTAGCACGCGGTCGAGCTCGCCGTCCTTCACCGCGCGCACCATCGCTGCGCACTCGATCAGGTCGTCGCGCGTAACCGGGAATACACGGCCCTTCGGCAGGCCGCTCACGGTGTGGCCCGAGCGACCGACGCGCTGCAAGAGCGTCGCGATGCGATGCGGCGAGGAGATCTGGCAGACGAGATCCACGTGGCCGATGTCGATGCCGAGCTCGAGTGACGCGGTGGCGACCAGCACCTTGAGCCGGCCTTCGCGCAGCTTGGCCTCGGCGCCCAAGCGCGCTTCCTTGGCGAGGCTGCCGTGATGCGCGGCAACGTGCTCGGCGCCAAGGCGCTCGCTCAACTGGAATGCCATGCGCTCGGAGAGCCGGCGCGTGTTCACGAAAATCAGCGTGGTGCGGTGCGACTCGATCAGCTCGACCAGGCGCTTGTAGGTCTCCTGCCAGACCTCGCCCGACATAACCGCCTCGAGCGGCGAGCCGGGCACTTCGATCTCGAGGTCGATGTTGCGCTTGTGGCCGCGATCGACGATGGTACAGTCCGATTTTTCCGAGCCGATCAAGAACTGTGCGACCTCCTCGATCGGCTTCTGCGTCGCGGAGAGCCCCACCCGTTGCAGGCAGCGGCCGCATGCGTGATCGAGGCGTTCCAGCGAAAGCGCGAGGTGCGCCCCGCGCCGCGACTCGAGAATAGCGTGGATTTCGTCGACGATGATTACGCGCGCGGTCTTGAGCATCTGGCGCGAACGCTCGGCAGTGAGCAACAGATACAGCGACTCCGGCGTCGTCACCAAGATATGCGGTGGTGTGCGCAGCATCGCGGCGCGTTCCGCCTGCGGGGTGTCCCCGCTCCTCACCGCGGCGGTGATCCGGACGGGCGGGGAGCCCATCTCCTCGGCTATGTGCCGCATCTCGCGGCGCGGCTCGGCGAGGTTCTTGTGAATATCGGCGGACAGCGCCTTGAGCGGCGAGACGTAGATGACACGCACCTCGTCAGGCAATTGACCTCCTTCGAGGCTTTCGCGCAGCAGCTGGTCGATCGAAGTGAGGAAAGCGGCGAGCGTCTTCCCCGATCCGGTCGGCGCGGCGATCAGGGTGTGGCGGCCTGCGCGAATAGAACGCCAGCCCTCGAGCTGCGCTTCCGTAGGCGGGAGCACGCGCGTGCCGCCGTCCGTGGGCTCGCCGAAGCGCGTTTCCCACCAGCGCTGAACAATCGGATGAAAGTCTTGGGGAAGCATACCGGCGGCTACTGTGCAACTATACAGGATCTGGCTTGGAACGTTAGGTTGGAGCCGTTCAGGATTTTCCAGTGCTCCCGAAACCTCCTGCGCCGCGCTCGCTGGCGGAAAATTCTTCGACCAGATTCAGCTTCACCTGCACAATCGGCACGATGACGAGCTGCGCGATGCGGTCCATGGGGTTGATTGTGAACGACTCCTTCGACCGGTTCCACACCGAGACCATCACCTGTCCTTGGTAGTCGGAGTCGATCAGGCCCACAAGGTTCCCGAGCACGATGCCGTGCTTGTGCCCGAGGCCGGAGCGCGGCAGCACGACGGCCGCAAGCCCTGGATCCGCCAGATGAATGGCGATGCCGGTGGCTACTAGGTCGGCGGCGCCCGGCGCGAGCGTGACCGGCGAATGGATGCAGGCCCGGAGGTCGAGACCCGCCGCGCCAGCGGTGGAATACTGCGGCAGCGCCTCGCGCAGGCGCAGGTCGAGTATCTTTACGTCGAGATTCTTCAAACGAAGCGGCGCCTAGCTCCGCGGCAGCAGCTTCGCGATGTGTTCGATCAACTGGCGCGCCAATACGATCTTGGGCGCGAGCGGCAACTCGTGCACACCGTCCTCGTCGAAAAGCGTGAGCGCATTGGTGTCCTTGCCAAAAGTCTCCTGCGCGAGGTTTGCGGCAAGCAGCGGGATCCCCTTCTTCCTGCGCTTCGCCTGCGCGTTCGTTTTCAGGTTTTCGGTCTCGGCGGCGAAGCCGACGCAGAACGGTCCCCTCGGAAGCGCCGCGACCTCAGCAAGGATGTCGGGGTTCAGGGCAAGTTCGATCTTGAGGTTGCCGTTGCCGCGCTTGATCTTGTGCGACTTGGGATCGACTGGATGGTAGTCTGCTACGGCAGCGACCGAGATGAAAATGTCGGCCTGGTTCGCTCTGGCCATCACCGCCTTGTGCATGTCGCGCGCGGTCGTCACGTCCACGCGCTGCACACCCGTCGGCGCGGCGAGCGCGGTGGCTCCGGATACGAGCGTTACCTCTGCCCCGGCTTCGAGCGCCGCCTGAGCGACCGCATAGCCCATCTTCCCTGAACTCTGGTTGGTCACTCCACGCACCGTGTCGATCGGCTCATAGGTCGGTCCGGCCGTGATCAGGACTTTTTTTTTCGAGAGTACCTTGAGGCCTAGCGCCGCTGCGACTTCGGCAAAGATCTCCCCAGGCTCGAGCATCCGCCCCATGCCACCCTCACGGTCGGCATGATCGCCCTCCGTGGGCCCAAGGATGCCTACGCCGTCGGCGCGCAGGCGCTCCACGTTGCGCTGCGTCGCCGCGTTCTGCCACATCTCAACATTCATCGCCGGCGCGACCATGAGCGGGCAGCGGCGGGCGAGGCACAGCGTCGAGAGCAGATCGTCGCCGAGGCCGTTCGCCAGTTTCGCGAGAAAATCGGTCGTGGCGGGCGCGACCACAATGATAGCGCGGTCGCGCGAGAGCTCAATGTGGCCCATGCTGTCGGGCACGCGCGGGTCCCACATGTCGGTGAAAACCGGTTTGTTGGAAAGCGCCTGCAGCGTCGCCGGCGTGATGAAGCGGCAGGCGGCCTCGGTCATGACCACGCGCACGTCGACGCGCGCCTTGACGAAAAGGCGCGTCAGCTCGGCCGCCTTATAGGCTGCGATCCCACCGGTGATTCCCAGAAGAATCTTGTGTCCGGAGACGTCAGTCATCTCAAATCGGTGAACTGCGTTAAACCGCAAAACAGGGATTTTAAGCGAATTCTATGGCCATTACAGACTGGCCCCTTCAGGAACGTCCACGCGAACGGCTGCTTGCGCTCGGCGCCGCCTCGCTAGCCGACGCGGAGCTGCTCGCGATCCTGCTTCGTACCGGCATCAAGGGAAAGAGCGCGGTCGATCTCGCACGCCAGCTGCTCGGGCGCTTCGGCTCCGTCGGCGGCCTGCTCGATGCCGGATCCGCGAACCTCGCGGGGACCCCGGGTCTGGGGAGCGCCAAGCTCGCGCAACTCCAGGCAGCCCTCGAACTGGCGCGCCGCGCGCTTAAGGAGGAAATCTCCTCGCGCGATGCGCTGTCGTCGCCGCGGGCAGTGCGCGATTATCTCCGCCTTACGCTCGCCGGACGCGAAAAAGAGGTATTCGTGGTGCTGCTCCTCGACGCGCAGCATCGCGTCATCGCCTGCGAGGAGCTGTTCCACGGCACTCTGACACAGACAAGCGTTTACCCGCGCGAGGTGGTGAAGTGTTCCCTCAGGCATAATGCGGCAGCCGTGATTTTCGCGCATAACCACCCCTCCGGCGTCGCCGAGCCGAGCCATGCCGACGAGATCCTCACCCGCTCGCTGAAAAGCGCGCTCGCTCTGGTCGATATTCAAGTGCTCGACCATTTCATCGTCGCGGGCAGCCGCACGATGTCTTTTGCCGAACGCGGGCTGCTGTGACGATCCCCGGCGGATCCCTTCGCTGCGCTTGACTTTGAGCTTGAACGCTTGGCCCGTTTCGCCCTATAATGCGCCCCTTTCTTGCGGAGCATTCCATGGCGCGCGTCTGCCAGGTAACGGGCAAGAAGCCCCAGGTGGGACACCACGTTTCCCACGCCAACAACAAGACCATACGCCGGTTCTACCCGAACCTGCAGTACCGCCGTTTCTGGGTGGACAGCGAAAAGCGCTGGGTGAGGCTGCGCATTTCCAACGCCGGCGTGCGCATCATCGATAAAAAGGGCATCGACGCGGTCCTCAAGGAATTGCGCGAGCGCGGCGAGATCTAGCCTGAGGAACCGTCACCATGCGCGAAAAGATCAAGCTCGAATCTACGGCCGGCACCGGCCATTTCTACACCACCACCAAGAATAAGCGCAGCACGCCCGACAAGATCGAGATGAAGAAGTACGATCCCAGGGCGCGCAAGCACGTCATTTACAAGGAAACCAAGATCAAAT
>DATHJM010000004.1:0-2611 GCA_035489775.1 Burkholderiales bacterium | reverse complement strand
GACGCCGCGCCCATTTCGTCGGCCTTCAAGTCGAGCTTCTGCACCTCGTTGTTTTTGGCGTCGTAAATCTCCACGCGAATATCGCCGCCCGACCGCGGCTCGACGAACTGTCTCCCCCGCAGCTCGCGAATCCAGACGCGGAACTTCACCGTCGAGCCCGGCCGATAGACCGGCCGATCCGTGACCGCGTAGTAGCGCGGCCCTTCCTCCCAATAGTTGCCGCGATCGTGTTCGGACCAGCGCTGGAAGAATGAGAACGCCATCCGACCGCGATTGCCGGCGACCACCGCATCCACTTGAGAGCTGTGATCCGCGTGCTTCCGCGCATACTCGATGACGCCATCATTGTTGGTCGTCAGCGTCACCGAGTCCACGTGCAGCTCGGGCTGCTGTTTGGCCTGAATGTATTCGTTCCAGTGCTCGTAGATGCGCACGGCTTTGTCGGCGAGCGGCTGTCCGGTGCGCGCGTCGGCGACGATGATCAGCCCGCGTTTCAGCGCGGCTTTTTGCACGATGGCGATGTCGGTCACGAGGACGAGCACGCGCGTCGGCTGCTCGGCGCCGGCGGTCGTGGCTTCGACGACAAACGCACCCGGTTCCGTGAGCGGCGCGATCGTGCTGCCTTCCGCGGCGCGATTCTCCGGCTCGCGCGGCACCGCTTGCGACCAGCTCGCGACCGTCTCCCCAACGTACTTTTTCCAATCGTCCTTATTGAAGAGGGAGTGATGGAGGTCCCGATAATCCCAGTAGCTCTCCGTCTTCTGCTCCATCTTGTCCTGGACGTAGCGGACCATGTCGAAGCGCACCGCCTTGAACTCGATCTTCTCCGCATTCCGATAGGTGAAGGAGAGCTTCGTCTCCGCGCCGGGCAGGTGCACGCCGCTGGCGCCGAGAATCAGTCCGGGCAGGCCGATTTGCTGGACGTGTTGCTGCGCGGCCCTGGCCCGCTCGTGTTGCGGATGGGCGGCGATCAACTTCTCGTATTCCGCCACCGCTTGCGGGAACTGCTGTCGGGTCTGGAGATAAAGCGCGCGCGCATAGTGGGCCTCGATCCGTGTGCTGCTTGCCGGATATTTTTCCTCCACCTGGCGCAGCAGCGCGATCGGGCTCTCGCCCGGCGGCAACGTCACCACCCGCACCCTGCCTCCCGCCATCGTGAGCGCCTCGTCATCGGCCAGCTCCCAGATTTTCCGCTTCGGCTCGTCCGGATCCTTGGGCTGCGGCTGCGGACGTCCGAAGCGGTCGTAGGTCGTTCGCGACGCGCCCCACTGCGCCGTCTCCGGGCCGTAGAGCGAACGGGCGACCATCGCCCAGCGAAACAGCGCCTTCGCGGCATCCTCTTTCGCCGGCGAGCCATCCACCCGCTGAATTTCCTCGAGCAGGAAACGGATCTTCGGCCCGGCGCCGAGGTCCGCGGCATACTCCTTCGGCGTGACGGGAAACCGCGGCTGACCATCCGCGCCGAGCGGAATCCCGGTCGGCGTCTCCTGCTCCTGCCCATACCAACCCCGATAGTGCCGCGGCTCTTCGTAATCCGCTTCCTCGACGGCCTCGGAATTCTCCTCCGCCTCGCCCCAACTCGGCCACCACCACCCGCACAGTCCCCACGGTCCGAAGCTCCATCGATTCGAGTCTTGCTGCGCGAGCGCCGCGGCGAGATCGAAGTTCACGCCGATCAGCTCGGCGTTGAGCAGCTTTCCGCGATCCGCGGCGTCCCGACCCCGATCATCCTCCGGATGCGCGATCAGCCAGACGAGAAGATCGCGCGCGCGCTCGTAGTGCAGCACGGCCTCCTTGCGATCCTTCTTCCACGAGTAAACGAAAACGCCCTGTCCCGACTGTCCGCGCAAGAACTTCCCGCCCTGCTTCAAACCTTGATGCGGAAACGTCAGGTACAACCCGCCCAGAAATCGCCGTCCCACCGCCTCCTCGAACGAGCCTTTCGTCTTCTCCACAAACTCCGTCGCTCGCGCGAGCGCGTCGTCCCAAAGCTGCAACTTCACCGAGCACGCGACCGCCCCCTCCACCGCCCGCCGCATGAGCGCCGAATGCGAATCGCTCTCCAGGCCCCGCGCCTCATCGTAAGCAACCCGCGCTTCGGCCCAATGCTCCGCTTTGAAAAGTTTCCCCGCCTTTTCCAGGCGGGATTCTTGAGAGATCACCTGGCAGACAAGCTGCGGCGCCAGGGCGAGGGTGAGAAGGAGCGCGAGCGGGAACGATTTCACGGCATGAGTATAGACGGACGAAGCGGCGGCTTTATGAGGCGAATCTGACAGATGGTGTCCTCATCGCGTCCGCGCAAGTAGCTGCGCGAGCGACGCGGCGCGCAACGTACTGCGCCACGGCTCCCAACGTTCGCAACGCTGGGAGGCCATGAGTCCAGAGCTTCGCACGGCATGACGGCCGTTTTCGAGTGCAAGGCGTCGAAGCCGGATTCTCGCCGGGATGCGTGCTCAATCGACACCATTTTCTATGACCACGTCGATGATGTGTCGAAGGAGCGCGAGGGAATTGTTGAATCGGGACGAGCTTCCGATTCTTGCGTAACGAGCGGCCCACTCCCGGCATGCCGAAACTGAAATGCGACGGATCTCGGTCTCGGCCAGCCCCG
>DATHJM010000003.1:0-12501 GCA_035489775.1 Burkholderiales bacterium | reverse complement strand
CTCGAGGTTCAGCGTGCCCATGCGCGCTGGGCGCGGTTCAGGCTCTGGAAGAAAATCTTTTCGTCGGCGGCCAGAGCGCGCAGGCGCGCAGCCAGGACCGGCGGCGCGAGCGCTTCGCGGCCTCGGATCATGCGTGCTGCGGCGAGCGCGAACTCACGCCAGCGGTCGCCGATCTCGACCAGGCGCGCCGCCAGCCCGTCGAGCGCCGCGTAGCCGGTCTTGGCCGCCAGCTCCTGGAGGAACGACGCATAGAGAAACCGGAACCCGCCGCCGCCGGTTCCGATCTCCTCCTGCATGCGCACGATATTGCCGACATACATGCGCGCCCGCTCCCCGCCGTCGGCGAGCGGCAGGCGCTCGATTTGCCGCGCGAGCATCCTCATCCCGAGCACGCCGACGAAGGGCAGGGGCGTGAGCATGATGCGCGCAGTGCGGGCGAGAGCCCGCCGGCCGAGACGTGCCCAATCGGGCGCGGCCGGGCGCGCGGTGACGTAGTAGAGCAGCCCCCTGGGTGCGAGCGCCCCCTTGGCGAAACGCGCTCTTTCGAGATCCGCCCGCGCGCAACGCACCGTCGTCTCCGCCACCGGGTCGCTGATGAGATATTCGTCGCGTTCGCGCCCGTAGACCAGCAGGTTGTGCGCGTTGAAATGAAACCGCAGATCGGGCGGGAAATAAGGGAGCCAGAACACCGAAGTCTGCAGCCCGACCAGTGTTCCCGAGGCCAGCAGCGCATCGAGCCGCTCCATGCCGGCCGAAGGCGAGCGGAAGGTCTCGAAGCGCATTTCCAGCCCCAGGCGGCGCCCGAGGCCCCTGATGATCGCGTGCGGCGGCATGCGGTAGGCCACGAGCGGCAGGCCGTTGATGCGGATGAACGGAAGGTAGGCGAACGACAAGGCCGAAGCGAGCCCGAAGGCCATCGCCTCGGAAATGGGCAAGCCGTGGTGGCGCAGGAGCGAGGACATGACGCCGGACTCGCAATGCGAGGCGTGCGCGTGCACGAAAGAATCGGGCATCGCTAGTCGACCCGGTCCAGGGCCTCGCTCGATATGCCCAGCGCAACGGCGTAACGCAGCCGCAGCGCAAGCGGCAAGCGCGCGAACACCGCCGGCTTGAGATGGCGCCGCACGCGCCAGCGCCACAGGCCGGTGGTCTGCGATAGCAGCTCGACGTCCATGCGCGCGCGATACATGTGGTATTCGAGCGGCGAGGATTCGCCGGCGAGCACTCGTGCACGCGCCTCCATGGCGCGCCTCTCCAGGTCCTCGACCGCCTGGCGCGTGACGATCTCCTCGACCTCCCAGCCGCGCGAGGGCACCAGCCGCAACTTGCCGTCGTCGGCGACCGCGTACACGGCTTTGCGATGGCCCGCGAGGGTCCGGTTGCCCTCCTGGGGCACGTCGCGCTCACGCATGCGCGACGACGGTGAGGTAGATGAAACCGCTGGAGAAGCGTCCGCTCTCCGGCACCCAGCAAAGGACGTGCTGCCCGTTCCGCAACCGGCCGCTTCGCATCAATTCATCGAGCATGATGTAGATCGAAGCCGATCCGACGTTGCCCACCCGTTCGAGATTGGTGAACCAGCGTTCCTCGGGAATCGGCAGTCCCGCGCGCGCAAGACCCTCGACGACCGGGGCGCGGAAGTATTCCGAGGAATAGTGGGGCAGGAACCAGTCGATATCTCCAAGCGAGAGCGCGCGGTTCGCGATGACGCGCGCGAGCGGCTTGACCAGCGTGTGCTCGACGACCTCGTCGTTGAGCAGCCTCACGTCCTGTTTCAGCGTGAATACCGAACTCGTCTCGCGCTCGCGCGCGGAATAGAGCATCCAGCCGCGCAGTGCGCCGTCCGCCTGCTTTTCCGCGCCCCCGTACATGCAGGCGGGCAGCAGGTGCGCGTACGAGAAAATGTCCACCCATTCGATGCGCAGGTTCAGCCCGGGGCGCGGGGCGGGCTCGAGAAGCAGGGCGCCGGCGCCGTCGGACAGCATCCAGCGCAGGAAATCCTTCTCGAACGCGAGCTCGGAACGCGCCTCCAGCACTTCCGCGCCGTTGGCCGGCTCGGCGTCGTAATTCCGCGCGACCAGGCCGAGCGACGCTGTTTCCGATCCTGTCACGACGGCGTTGCGCGCGTCGCCCGACATCACCGACATCCAGCCGTACTTCAGCGCGGTGGCGCCCGAGACGCACACCCCCGCGGTCGCCACGACTTCGCATACGGGCACGCCGAGCTCGCCGTGGACCATGACCGCATGGTTGGGCATCAGCTGATCGGGATTGGAGGTTCCGCACACCAGGCACGCCAGGTCGTCGAGGGCGAAGCCGTTTCCGGCCAATCCCCTGACTGCGGCGGCCGTGAGGCTTGCGTTGGTGTAATTCGGCTTTCCCGTGGCCGGATCGATCACGTAGTAGCGGCGCCGGATGCCGTTGCTGCGCTGGATGACGCGGCGTGCGCGCGATGGACGCTCGCCGACCTGCCCCAGGATCGCTTCGACCTGGTCGTTCTCGACCGGAGCATTCGGCAGGCACACCGAGCTGCGCGTGATGTAGGCGATACGGCGATTCATGTCCGGATTGTGCCTGTCCATCAGCGCCCCGACGGCAGCTCGTAGTACGCCTGCAGCGATCGCAGCCGCGCTGCGAAAAGCGGCCGCGTGATCCGCTGCACCAGCAGGCTCGCCGGGACGACGCTGAGTATCATCGCAACGAGATAGACGGAAAACAGCGCGAGCATCGGCATACGCGCGATCGAGCCGGGAGCGCCGCCGAGGCGAATCAGCCGCGACCACACCGAAAACGCGCGCCGCGCCGCGCGTTCGCTGAAAATCAATCTCGGATCGACGCGCGCAGCGCCCAGCCCGGCGAGCATCGGTGCGTCCTCGCGTTCGCGGTCCGCGCGCAGCGCGTTCAGGAGGGCGAGGCCGAAGCGATCGGCCTTCGCGATTTCCTCCTCGGCGACGCCCGCCGCGGGCAACCCCCAGAAAGGGTTGCGCCGCCCTGTCAGGAGCCAGCGCGGCGTGGTGACGAAAGTCGAGAGCGTTCCGCCCTGGTCGGTGAACGCCACGTTGTCGAGCAAGCGCGCGCCCGCTTCCCGGATCAGTTGCTTGACGGTTTCCTGTGCCACCAGCCACATGTTGCGGCACGCGATCACGGTCACGACCGGCCGGCCCCGGAGCAGGCGTTTTCCTTCCTCGCTCTTCAGGAACGCGGTCATCGGTCCGCAGGGCGCGAGATACCACACCTGGTATGCGAGCACGACGAGATCGAAACGTTCGTCAGCGCCAACCGCGAGCGGCTCGAGCGCCGGCGGTTCGAGCAGCACGGTTTCGGGCATCGCGTCCAGAAAACGCCAGACCGGCCACGGAAAAGGGTACGGCCGGCGCGGGCGCAGCACTTCTTCCACGAGCTCCGCGTCGCCGGCCCCCGCCAGCGGCGAAGCCAGGCGTCGCGCCACGCGGGCGAGCTGCCCGGTCTGAGAGAAATGCACAAGCAAGACGCGTTTCATGCTCCAATTTTCAGCTGCCGGCGTTTCAAAGAATAACCCGCGCGGGGGCGGGTGTCATCGGATTTTCCGCGAAGCCCGCGGCCTTCGCTCGTCCTGCGCTTGTCTTGCGCGTTTTTCAAGCCGCCGGCGTATCGGGAGGCGGCAACGCGCCTTTGCGGCGGCGGCGGCGACGGCGGCGGCGGTGGTCGCCCGGCTGCGGCGCGAGCAGCATCGCCTGGCGCTCGGCTTCGCCTGCCTGCTGAAACTTTTCCCACCATTGCGAGAGTTCCTCGGGTGCCTCGCCGCTCGCGCTCCTCAGCACGAGGAAGTCGAATCCTGCCCGGAATCTCTCGTGCGACAGGAGGCCGAAGGGACGGCGGCCGCTCCTTTGCTCGAAGCGCGGCTGCAGCGCCCAGATCTCCTTCATCACGGCGGTGAAGCGGCGCGGAATGGCGAGCTTGTCGGACTGGATGTCGAGCACGGTGTCCATCGCCTCGAACAGAGCCGGGATCGGCTTCAGTCCCCGCTGCTCGCTTTTCTTCCACGCCGCGAGCACCTCGTGCCACAGGAGCGCCGCGAACAGGAACGCGGGCGACACGGATTTGCCCGAGCGCACGCGGCTGTCGGTCTGCTCGAGCGCGAGACCGATGAAGCGCTCGCCCATCGGCTGCTCGAAGATGACGTCGAGCAACGGCAGCAGGCCGTGGTGCAGGCCTTCGCTGCGCAACTGCCGAAGGGCCGCCGCCGCGTGGCCCGAGAGCAGCAGCTTCTGCATTTCCTCGTAGACCCGCGACGGGGGGACGTTACCCAGCAGGTGCGCGAGCTCGCGTATGGGCTTCCGCGTGCGCTCGTCGATGGAGAATCCGGCTTTTGCGGCAAAGCGCACCGCGCGCAGCATCCGCAGGGGGTCTTCCCGGTAGCGTGCGCGCGCGTCGCCGATGATGCGCACGGATTTGCGCTGCAGGTCCCTCAGGCCGTTGTGGTAGTCGACAATGGTCTCGCTCGCGGGATCGTAGTACAGGGCGTTGATCGTGAAGTCGCGCCGGATGGCGTCGTCCTCGCGCGTGCCGTAGATGTTGTCCCTGAGCACCCGGCCATGCTCGTCGGTCTCCGACGCGGTGCGCGCGCGGAACGTCGAGACCTCCACGGTCTCCTCGCCGAACATCACGTGAACGAGCTTGAACCGCTTCCCGATGAGGCGCGAGCGCCGGAAGACCTTGTGCACTTCCTCGGGATAGGCGTTGGTGGCGACGTCGAAGTCCTTGGGACGCAGCCCCAGCAGCAGGTCGCGCACCGCGCCGCCCACGACATACGCTTCATAGCCGTGGCTGTGCAGCACCTCGCAGACCTTGCGCGAGCCCTGCGAGATCGCCTCGCGGCCGATGCCGTGCTGCGCCTTCGGGACGGTTCTCGGCTCTGAGCCGGAACCGAACCGGAGGACGCGCCGGATGAATTTCTTGATCAAGAGGGAAGAAAACTCCCGGTGCCGGCCGCTTCCAGCCGGCACTGGTACAGCGCTTCGAGGTTGGCTTGGGTGAGCATGTCGCTTGAGCGCCCCAGGCTCGCGCGGCCCGCATCATACAGTAAAACCGCAAAGCCGCAGTGCCGGGCCGCGTATCCGGGCTCGTGCAGCGCCGCGAGCACCGTCTTTCCGCCGGACGCGCACCGGGAGAGCGTTCGCATCACCTGCGCCTGGTGGCGCAGGTCGAGATGCTGAAGCGGCTCATCCAGCAGCAGGATGTCCGCGTCCTGCAGGAGTACCTGCGCGATTCGCGCCCGCTGGCGCTCGCCGCCGGAAAGCGTGCGATACGCCTGAGCCGCGCGATCGGCCAGGTCGAGCTCGGCGAGCCAGCGGCGTGCGAGCGCCGCGCCTTCCCCGTCCCGGCTCCAGGTGCTCCTCGAGTGCGGGTATCGGCCGAGCATGACGTAATCGAGCACGCTGCCCCAGAAATCGGTTTCCTCGTCCTGGAGCAGCACGGCGATGCGCCGGGCGAGCTCGCCGCGCCGGTGTGCGGCGAGCGCAATGCCGTCGAGCGCGATCGTACCGGCTTGCGGGGAACGCAGACCCGCGAGAGCGAGGATAAGGCTCGTCTTGCCCGAGCCGTTGCGCCCGAGCACAGACCAGCACTGGCCCGGCGCGAGCGCCAGGTCGAGCGCGCCGATAAGCTCGTGTCCGCCTGCCGAGAGTCCAAGTCCGGATGCTTCCAGCATCAGCGCAGCCTCGCGAGCAGGACAAGGAGCACGGGCACCCCGATCATCGCGGTGAGAACGCCGACCGGGAGCTCGGCGGGCGCCACGACCGTGCGCGCGAGCGTATCGGCGAGAGCGAGCAGGCTCCCTCCCAGGCACGCGCACAGCGGGAGCAGGACGCCGTGGCGATGCACGCCGGCGAGCCGCAGCAGGTGCGGCACCACCAGTCCCACGAAACCGATCGAGCCGCCGAGCAGGACCGCCGCGACGGTGGCGAGCGTTGCGCAGCCGAAAGCAATCGACTGCAGCCGCGTCACCGCGACGCCGAGCGAGCGCGCCTTGTCTTCGCCGAGAATCAGCACGTCGAGCGCGGCCGCCTGCGAAAAGGCGAGCGCCGCGCACGCCGCGAGCACGACCAGTGCGGCGCTCGGATCGCCCGCGGGCGAGAGGTCGCCGAGCAGCCAGAAGAGCATTCCCTGTACCTGCGAGGAGGGTGCGAGCGAGAGCATCAGCCCGACGAGCGCGCCGAATCCCGAAGCGAGCGCGACGCCGGTGAGGAGCACACGGTACGGATTCCACCCCGAGCGTCCCAGGGAGAACGCGAAGACCGCGCCCGCCGCTATCGAGGCGCCTGCGAGCGCGGCGAGATTGACGCCCGCCGCGGCGGCTCCAAGCAGCATCGCCGCAAGGGCGCCGGACGCCGCCCCGCCGGAGACCCCCAGAATCGTGGGATCGGCGAGCGGGTTTCTCAGGAGCGCCTGAAGCAGCGCGCCCGCAAGCGCGAGGAGCCCCCCGCAGGCGAACCCGGCAAGCGCCCTGGGCGCGCGCACGCCCCAGACGATTTCGCGTGCGATCTCGTCGCCGCGGCCAAGGAGCGCATCGGCGAGCTGCGCGGGGCCGAGATCGACGCTGCCGAACGCGACCGCGAGCGCAAGACTTGCAGGAACGAGCGCGACGACCAGAACGGGGACGGTCTTCACTCGAGACTGATGATCTGCCAGCCGCGTTTGACCGCTTCCAGGCGCAGGACCTCGTCGGGGTCCACCACGACCGGGTGCGTGACGTATTCGAGCAGGGGCAGATCGTTCTGCGAGTCGCTGTAGAACCAGATCGCCGTAAACGACGCGAGTATCCGGCCCTGATCGGCCAGCCATTCCTCTACACGCGTTATCTTCCCCTCGCGGAAACAAGGCGTCCCCGAGGGTTTTCCGGTGAACCTTCCGTCCCTGACTTCGAGCTCGGTCGCGACCAGGTGTTCCACGCCGAATTCGCGCGCGATCGGCGCGGTGATGAAGGCGTTGGTGGAGGTGACGATCGCGCAAAGGTCTTCGTGACCGAGGTGCCGCCGAACGAGTTTCACCCCCTTTTTGCGGATCATGGGCTCGATCTTGGTTCGCATGAATTCAGCGTGCCATTCGTCGAGCTTCTCGAGCGGGTAACGCGCGAGCGGGGCGAGCTGGAATTCGAGAAACTCGTGGATGTCGAGCCCGCCCGCCTTGTATTGGAGGAAAAAATGGTCGTTCTTGGCCTCGTATTCCGCGCGATCGAGCACGCCGCGCTCGATCAGGAACTGCGCCCACTCGTAGTCGCTGTCCCCCGAGAGCAGCGTGTTGTCCAGATCGAAGAGCGCCAGGTCCAAGTCCGTTGTCTCCTGCGTCAACGCCCGGCGCCGCTTGCGTCGAGCAAGCTCAGCGCTTCTTTCAGCAGAGGCAGCGTGATCGGGCGCTTGCGTTGCAGCGAATACCTGTCCAGGGCGTCGAGCGCCGCGATCTGTGTGCCCATGTCGCGATCGAAGTGGGTGAGGAGGTAGCGGGTCAGCTCCCGGTCGAGCGCGATGCCGCGCCCCGCGGCGTGAGCGTGCAGCGCCGCGGCCTTGTCCTCGTCGCTCAAGGGGTGCAGCTGCAGCACGATTCCCGATGCGAGGCGCGAGCGCAGATCCGCTCGCAGGGCGAGCCGCGGGGGCGGCGCCTCGCCGCTCGCGGCGAGGGCTCCGCCGGAAACGCGCAAGCGGTTGCACAGGTCGAACAGGGCGATCTGCCCCGGATCGTCGAGACGCGCGACGTCGTCCACCGCGGCGACTTCGAGTCCGGCGGCGCGGGTCCAGTCCGCGTTCGCGGTCTGCATGTAGGCCGCGGTGCCCTTCGCCCCGGCCGCCCCGGCGAAGCCGCGCAACAGGTGCGTCTTGCCGCTGCCGCTTGCGCCCCAGAGAAAGACGAAGCGCTCGCCGCCCTCGAGCGCTGCGCGCAGGGCCTTGAGCGCAGCGCCGTTCTTTCCGGGGGAGAAGTTCTCCAGCGTGGGCGCCGGGGGCGGCGCGAGCTCGAGCAGCAGCTGTTGCATCAATCTTTGGGCATTTCGATTAAAATTCCGGGGCGAAACGCGTAACTTTAGCCGCAACCCCAGGACTTGACCAGCAAGAAGCCGATCACCTACCGCGACGCCGGGGTGGACATCGACGCCGGCGACGCGCTGGTCGAGGCGATCAAGCCCCTGGCGAAGAGGACGCTGCGCCCGGAAGTGCTCGCCGGCATCGGCGGTTTCGGCGCCTTGTTCGAGATCTCGAAAAAATACCGGGAGCCCGTGCTCGTCTCCGGGACCGACGGAGTCGGCACCAAGCTCAAGCTCGCTTTCCGGCTCGGCATGCACCACACGGTCGGCATCGACCTGGTGGCCATGAGCGTCAACGACATCCTGGTGCAGGGCGCGGAGCCGCTTTTCTTCCTGGATTACTTTGCCTGCGGCAAGCTGGACGTCGCGGTGGCGACCGAAGTCGTCAAGGGCATCGCGCGGGGCTGCGAGCTCGCCGGCTGCGCGCTCATCGGCGGGGAGACCGCCGAGATGCCGGGGATGTACGCGAAGGGCGAATACGATCTCGCCGGTTTCGCGGTCGGCGCGGTCGAAAAAAGCGAAATCATCGATGGCAATGACATCGCCGCAGGCGATGTCATTCTCGGGCTTGCTTCGAGCGGCGCGCATTCCAACGGCTACTCGCTCGTGCGCAGGATCCTCGAGCGGGCGAAGCCCGATCTCGGCGCGGATTTCCACGGCAGGCCGCTCGGGGAAGTGCTGCTCGAGCCGACCCGCATCTACGTGAAACCGCTGCTCGCCCTGATGCGGCAGCTGCGCGTCAAGGGCATGGCGCACATCACGGGCGGAGGTCTCGTCGAAAACGTTCCGCGCATGCTGCCCGCGACCGTCAAAGCGATGATTGCGCGCTCGTCCTGGCGCATGCCGCCGCTCTTCGAATGGCTGCAGCGCGAGGGCAAGGTCGCCCTGAGCGAGATGCATCGCGTGTTCAACTGCGGAATCGGCATGGTGATCGTGGTGGCGCAAGAAGATGCCGACGCCGCGACCCGCGCTCTCACGGGGGCCGGCGAGACGGTGTTCCGGATCGGCGCGATCGAAGCACGCAACGCGGGCGAGCCCCAGAGCGTGATCGGTTGATCGGGGCCTTCGCTTGAGGCCGGCCGGAAAATGACAAAAATGTAATCGAACGGTCAGTTTCCCGTACGGGACGGGGTCTTAGAGTGGCGTCACATTCAGCTCGCGGCAGTTCGAGCGCGCTGTCTGGCTCCCTCAACCCAACCTAAATGGAGAATACCGTGAAACTGAAACTAGTTGCTTCCACCATCGCAGCACTGACGCTTTCCGCAGTGAGCCTGTCTGCCGCGGCCCTGACTTTCGGCGATCTGTACGGCGAGCCGGCAGACGCCTCCGCCATCGAGCGCACGATCGTCGTCACTCCCGCCACCAAGTTTGTCAATGTCAGGCACGGCGAAGTGGTGAAGATCGTCGCAGGCGCGAAGGAATTCGCCTGGGATTTCGACGGTCTGCCCCAGCCGTTCGAGCTTGCCAAGATCGCGCCCCAGGGCGCCATCGACCACAGCGTGCGCGTCTACATCGAGCGCTCCGAGATGGACGGCGGACTCGGCGACTGATCGCCCAGCCCTGTGGAGTAGAATGAAAAGGCGTCGAAGTCCCGGCGCCTTTTTCTTTCCTTCCTCTCTCTTTCGTTCCCGATCATGCGCATCCTGATCGTCGAAGACGAAGCCAAAACGGCGGCCTACGCGAAAAAGGGGCTGACCGAGCACGGGTTCGTCGTCGATATCGCCGTGAACGGGGTCGACGGCAGGCATCTGGCCCTGTCCTCGGATTACGACCTGATCGTTCTCGACATCATGCTCCCCGGCGCAGACGGCTGGACGGTGCTGCGCGAGGTCCGCGAGAAGAAGCAGACCCCGGTCCTGTTTCTGACGGCGCGCGACGATGTCGCCGACCGGGTGAAGGGCCTGGAGCTCGGCGCGGACGACTACCTGGTCAAGCCTTTCGCATTCTCCGAGCTGCTCGCGCGCGTGCGCTCGGTGCTGCGGCGCGGAGCGAAGCAAACCGCCGAGAACCTGAAGGTCGGCGACCTGGAGATCGAGCCGCGCAGGCGCAGGGTATTCCGGGGCGACAAGAAGATCGATCTCACCGCGAAGGAATTCGCGCTGCTCGACTATCTCGTGCGCAATGCCGGCGAGGTGCTCTCCCGCACGCTGATCGCCGAGCACGTCTGGGATATGAACTTCGACAGCGACACCAACGTGGTCGATGTCGCGATGCGGCGCCTCCGCGCCAAGGTCGACGATCCGTTCGAGGTGAAGCTCATCCGCACGATCCGAGGCGTGGGCTACCTGCTCGAGGAGCCTCTCGCGTGACGGCCTGGCTCGAGCGGCTCTTTCAGAAGCTGGGCGGGCAGCGCAAGTCGCTCACCTGGCAGATCAGCTTTTTGTTCGCGCTCATATCGTTCCTGGTCATCGGGGCCATGGGATTCAGCATCGACCGCATGCTCGCGGGCGAGCTCCTGGAGGCGAACGACGTCCTCCTGCTCGGCAACATGAGCCTGCTCCGCGGCAGGCTGGCGCGTCTCGGGCCCTCGGAGACGGTCCTCACCAGTCCCCGGTTCATCGACGAGACCGGAATGGGTTACCGCAAGCTCGCTGTCGCGGTGCTCGACGAGGACCGCAACATTCTCAGGGCTTCGAGCGAATTCAATATCCCGGTTTCGGCGTTGCCCGAGAAAGCGATCCCCATGGAAGCGCTTCCGGACCGCGTGGACAACGCCGTGGAGCGCGAGCTGCACGCGCGCTTCGGCGGGCTGAGCCGGTCGTGGACCGCGCCCGACGGGCGCTGGTACCAGGTGCTGCTCGCGCGCCTGCCGCTCGCTTCCAGCGCGACCGGTCAACCGCCCTCCGTGCTGATCGCGCTGTCGTACGACCGCTCGCTGCCCAGGGAATTGCTCGCGCGCTACCGCAAGGGGTTGCTCGAGACCCTGGTCGTGAGCGTGCTGGCCGCGGCCGCGCTCGGCATCTGGGCCGCGCGCGTGGCGCTCAAGCGCGTCCGGCGCATCGCCTCCACCGCCGGCCGCATCAGCGCGCATGCGCTCAACGAGCGGCTCTCGCTGGATGACACGCCCGAGGAGTTCCTCGAATCGACGCTCGCGTTCAATCACATGCTCGACCGTCTCGAGGATTCGTTCAAGCGCCTCTCGGAATTTTCTTCCGACCTCGCGCACGACCTGCGCACGCCGATCAACAACCTTCTGGGCGAAGCGCAGGTGGCGCTGTCGCGTCCGCGGGAGGCGTCCGAGTACCGCGCAGTGCTCGAATCCGCCGTCGAGGAATACGAGCGGCTCTCGCGGATGCTCGAGAACATGCTTTTTCTCGCCCGCGCCGACAACGCGCAGGCGCGCGCCGCGCCGCAGTGGATCGACCTGCGCGAGGCGCTGGGAAAGATCCTTTCCTACTACGAGCTGCTCGCGGAGGAGCGCAACATCCGCCTCGCGCTCGAAGTGCGCGCCCAGAAAGGCGGGGAGCCGCGCGCCTGGGCGGACGAGCTGATGCTCAACCGGGCGGTGGGAAATCTTCTCTCCAACGCGCTGCGCCACGGGCCGAAGGACTGCACGGTCACCGTGAAGGCGGTGGCGCGCGGCGACGGCTCGGCCGAGATCGAGGTGGCCAATCCCGGCTCCGGGATCCCGGTGGAGCACCTGCCGCGCATCTTCGACCGGTTCTATCGTCCCTGCAGCTCGCGCGAGGAATCCTCCGCCGGCTCGGGTCTGGGTCTGGCGATCGTCAAGTCGATTGCGGAGCTGCACGGCGGCAGGGTCGGCGTGAGAAGCGAGCCGGGCCTGCTGACGACTTTCACGCTCAGCTTTCCCGCCGCGGGCCGCGCCTAGCTCTCGCGCCGCAGCGCAAGTCGCTCGGGCAAGTCAGCCCGCAACCTTCGACCGCCTCCGGGTGGTAAAATTTTTGCGGTCAGAGCGCCCCGCAAGCCGATGCCGAATCCCGCCTTCGTCCACCTTCGGCTCCACAGCGAGTTCTCCATCACCGACGGGATCGTGCGCATCGACGAAGCCGTCGCGCGGGCCGCCGCGGACGGCATGCCGGCCCTGGCGATCACCGACCTCGCCAACGTCTTCGGCATGGTCAAGTTCTACAAGGCCGCGCGCGCGGCGGGCGTGAAGCCCGTCATCGGGTGCGATGTCTGGATCACCAACGAGTCCGAGCGCGACAAGCCGCACCGGCTGCTGCTGCTCACGCAGTCGCGCCCGGGCTATCTGAGGCTGTCGGAGCTGCTGACGCGCGCCTGGCTCGAGAATCAATACCGGGGCCGCGCCGAGCTGCGCAAGGCCTGGTTCGGCGAAGGCACCGAAGGCCTGATCGCGCTCTCCGGGGCGATGCAGGGCGATGTCGCGGCGGCTCTTCTGCAGGATCATCAGGAGCCCGCAAAGCGGCTTGCAACGGAGTGGGCCCGGCTTTTTCCCGGGCGGTTCTACCTCGAGCTGCAGCGCGCGG
>DATHJM010000002.1:0-3010 GCA_035489775.1 Burkholderiales bacterium | reverse complement strand
CAACAGGATGCGCTTCCCGCTGGAAGTCTTAGCCGCCGTGCGTGCGGCGTGGCCTGAAAGCAAGCCGCTCGGAGTACGCATCTCGTGCACCGACTGGATCGAAGGCGGATGGGACATCGAGCAGTCCGTCGTGTTTGCCCGGGAATTGAAGAAACTCGGTTGCGACTGGATCGATTGTTCGAGCGGCGGGCTGGTGAAGAACCAGGTGATCTCCGTCGGACCCGGATATCAGGTGCCGTTCGCCGAGCGCATCCGCAAGGACGCGGGCATCGCCACCATTGCGATCGGCCTGATCACTGAAGCGGGACAAGCCGAGAAAATCGTCGCCGAAGGCAAGGCCGATATGGTTGCGCTCGCGCGAGGTTTTCTGTGGGATCCGCGCTGGGGCTGGCACTCCGCAGTCGAGCTGGGCGCCGCTCCGCGCATCCCATCGCAGTATCTGCGCGCGCGCCCCGCGGCCAGCGCGGATGTCTCCGGGCCGAACGCAAACGGGTCGAGGAGCGCATCCAGCACCTTGCCAGCCACGACGCGCTGACCTCGCTTCCGAACCGGGTCATGTTCAGCGAGGTGCTGAACATTGCGATACAGAGCGCGCAGCGTAACAACCGCAAATTCGCGGTGCTGTTCATCGACCTGGACCACTTCAAGGTGATCAACGACACACTCGGCCACGAGGCCGGCGACAAGCTGCTTCGGGAAATGGGCACCCGCATCAGGGACACCGTGCGTACAAGCGACGTCGTCGCGCGCCTGAGCGGAGACGAGTTCGTGGTGCTGGTGCAGGAGGTGGGCGAGTCCGACCAGGTCGAGACGGTGGCGCACAAGATCCTCTCCACTGTCATCGAGCCGATGGTCATCAACGGACAGGAATGCCAGGTCAGTGCAAGCGTCGGAATCTCCATGTACCCGGCGGACGCGCAGACCGAGCAGTCGCTGATGAAGAACGCCGACATCGCCATGTACCATGCCAAGGAGGCAGGCAAGAACACCTTCAAGTTCTACTCCCGGGACACCCGCGTGCAATCGCTGCGGCAGTCGCCGTAGACGGGCTTGCGTCACGGCCTGGAGAGCTCGGGGGGCGGGCGCCCAGGGGCCCGCCCCCCTGCCCGGTCGGGCCGGTGCCTTATGCTGGGCAGCGCACATACAGGTTGTCCGATGTCGGCTCATCATTGGATAGCGGAAGATCGGGTGTAACGCCTTTGCGACCCCACTCTTCTGTTGGTTTTCCGGGGAGGCTTTGGACCGAGCCCGTCGTAGGCTCGTAATTTTGTTGCGCCAGGGCTTATCCGACAGCCCTGAGAGGTACGTTATGGCAGCCGGGAAAAATCCGAGGCAGCCGAAGAACCTGAGCGAGGAACGCCTGAAAAGCGTCCTCGATCTCTCCTCCGACTGGTACTGGGAACAGGACAAGAACCTGCGCTTCACGCTGTTCTCGGGAAAGACCTTCCGCGAAACCGGATTCGGACCCGATTCCCTGATCGGCAAGACGCGCTGGGAGATCCCCGGCGCCCGCTTCGAACCCGGCGAGCAAACCGCCGTGCAGGCGAAGCTCGACGCGCGCCAGCCGTTCAGCGACCACGAATACGAGCGCACCGGCCCGGACGGCCTCGCGCGCACCATCAGCGCCAGCGGCGTGCCGGTATTGGACTCCTCCGGCCGCTTCGCCGGCTACCGCGGTATCGCCAAGGACATCACCGTGCGCAAGCGCGCGGAGGAGCTGCAGAACCTGGAGCACTCGGTAGCGCACCGGATCGCCGCAGCCGAGAGCGTCACGGCGGGGATGACGGCGGTGATCCGCGCCATCTGCGAAATGGAGGGCTGGGAGTGCGGCCGGTATTTTCGCGTGGATGGGGAGGCCGGCGTGCTGCGTTTTGGCGAGTCCTGGGGCGTGCAGGATCCGGCAATTCAGGAATCCCTCGAGCGGTCGCGCGGAATTGCCTACAAGCCGGGTGCCGGATTGATGGGCCGGGTGTGGCAGTCGGGGCTGCCGCTGTGGGTCGCTGATATCACCAAGGACCCTCGCGCGCAGCGGACGGCTTTTTCAGTCGATATCGGCATACGCGGCGGATTCGTCTTTCCGGTCATATCGGAAGGAAGGACGATCGGCGTGCTCGCCTTCAACAGCCGTCAGATCCGCGAGCCGGACGAGCGATTGCTGAATGCGATACTCGCGATCGGAAGTCAGATCGGCCAGTTCCTGGAGCGCAAGCGCGCGGAAGAAGAGCAGCGCCGGTTCCGCGCCGCAATGGACGCCTCGGCGGACCTGATGCTTCTCATCGACCCCGTCAGCCTCCTCTACATCGACGTCAACGACACGGCATGCCGGGCGCTGGGATACAGCCGCGAGGAGCTGCTGACGATGGGCCCGCCCGACATTTTCTCGACGTCCCGCGAGGACCTCACTCGGCTCTACGAGCGAATGATCGCCGGCGAGCTGAGCGCGCCGACGGTAAGGGGTCACTACCGCCGCAAGGACGGATCGCAGCTTCCCGTCGAGGCGTATCCCCGCGCGGTGCGCTCCGGGGATGGGCACGTCATTGTTTCGATCGCGCGGGACGCCAGCGAGCGCCTCGCCGCCGAGGAGGCGCAGCAGAAGCAGGTCGCGCTGATCGCGCAGTCCGCGGAAAAGGAAAGGCTGCTCACGCTGTTCTATCAACTGCCCTTCGTCGGGCTGGCCGTCACCGCGCCCGGCAGCAAGCGCTGGTTGCTGGTCAACGATTACATGTGCGAGATGCTGGGCTACCCGCGCGAGGAGCTGCTTCAGCTCGCCTGGACTGAAACCACCCACCCCGACGATCTTGCCGAGAACCTGGCGCTGTTCAAGCGCCTGACCGCGGGCGAGTTCGATTCCTTCCAGTTCGACAAGCGCTTTATCCGCAAGGACGGCGGGATCGTCGACACCACGATGGAGGTCAGGTGCGTGCGGCGCGGGGACGGCAGCGTGGAAACCGTCGTCATCATGGTGCGGGACATCACCGAGCGAAAACGCTCCGAGACGGCGCTGCGCGAG
>DATHJM010000001.1:0-9672 GCA_035489775.1 Burkholderiales bacterium | reverse complement strand
GCTGCAATGGCAGAAAAAGAAATGATTCCGGCCGGCGTAATGCACGCCGCAATGAAGCGAGCGACGGCGGCGGCTCTCATCGCCTGCTCGCTCGCCCTCGCCGCACCCGCGTTCGCGCAGGCGAGGATCATGCGCATCTCGACCCCCGCGGTGCCCGACGACTGGCACGTGAAGATGCTCTACGTCTTCAAGGACGAGCTCGCGAAGACGGCGCCCGGCCGCTTCGACGTGCAGGTGCATCACTCGGGTACCCTCTTCCGCCAGGGCGCGGAGGCCGTCGCCATGCAGCGCGGCAATCTCGAGATGGCGCTCCTCTCGATGCAGGATATCTCGCGGCAGATTCCCGAGTACTCGATCTTCACCGCCGGCTATCTGATCCGGGACCCCGACCACCTCGCGAAAGTCTACGGCGGGCCGATCGGCGAGGAGGTCGGCCGCAGGATCGCCGACGCGTTGGGCATCCAGCTGCTGCAAGCCGTCTATCTGGGCACGCGGCAGCTGGGCCTGAGCAAACCCAGGCGCGTCAAAGTCCCGGCCGACCTCGCCGGGGTGAAGCTGCGCATGCCCGGTTCGAAGGAGTGGCTGTTCCTCGGGCAGGCGCTCGGAGCGAGCCCGACGCCGCTCGCCTTTACCGAGGTCTACCTCGGCTTGAAGACCGGCACCATCGACGGCCAGGACAACCCGCTGCCGACGGTGAAGTCGGCGAAGTTCTATGAAGTGACGCGGCAGATCGTGCTCACCGGCCATCTCGTGGACGTGCTGCAACTCGCCGTCTCGGCAAAGACGTGGAGCACGCTTCCGGCCGAGGACAAGGCGAGGATCAAGGCGGCGGCGGCGAAGGCGGGGAAGTTCAACGACGAGAACCGCGCGCGCGAGGAAAAGGAGTTGCTCGAGTTCTTCCGCTCGCAGGGCATCGAAATCACGACGCCGGACGTGGAGACGTTCAGGAAGACCGTGCAGGCGGCGTACCTCAACTCGGAGTACGCGGAAAAGTGGCCGCGAGGCCTGCTCGAGCGCATCAATGCAGTCAGGTAGGGAGCAGGCCATGCTTTCGCGGAAAACGTGGTTTGTCCCCGGTTTTCGGCGATGGGCCGATCTGATCGGCTCCGGCATCTTCGCAGTCCTGTTTCTGAGTCTGGTCGTGCAGGTGGTGCGCCGCTTCGTGTTCGGCGCGCCCGCGGCGTGGACCGAGGAGCTCGCGACGATCGCGTTCGTCTGGGTGATTTTCTGGGGGACGGCGTTCACCGTGCCGCTCCCGACTCACGTGGCGGTGGACTTCGTCGTGCCGCGCTTTGCGCCTTCCGCACGGCGCGCGCTCTACGCGCTCGGCCTTGCCGCGCTCGGCGGATGTTTTCTCTGGGCCCTGCCCGGCATCGCCGACTATCTGGGCTTCATGCTGCGCGAGCGCACGCCGGTGCTCGACTGGCCTTACGGCGTCGTATACAGCATCTTCCTCGCGGCCGCGGTCATGGTGGTCCTGCGCTGCCTGGCGGCGATCGTCCGCCCGCCTGAGCGTTCCGAGCCCTCCGCCGAAGCATGAGCGGCGCATTCCTGCTGATGCTCGGAGTATTCGTCGGTATCGCGCTCCTGCGCGGCCCGATCGGCCTCGCGATGATCGCGGGCGGCATCGCCTACCTCGGCGCGACCGGCCAGGACATGGGCCTTGCGGCCGAGCAGATCCTGAACAGCCTCTTCGGCAGCTTCGTGCTGATCGCGGTGCCGATGTTCATCTTCGCGGCGAACGTGATGAACGCGGGCTCCCTGAGCGAGCGCATCTACGCGCTCGCTCACGCGCTCATGGGGCGGTTTCGCGGCGGCCTCGCGCACGTCAACGTGCTCGCGAGCGTGATCTTCTCCGGCATGAGCGGCAGCGCGATCGCCGACGCGGTCGGGCCCGGGATGGTCGAGATCGAGATGATGTGCAAGGACAACCGCTACTCGCGGCCTTTTGCCGTCGCGGTGAGCGCGGCTTCGGCGACCATCGGGCCGATCATTCCTCCTTCGATCCCGATGGTGCTCTACGCACTCGTCTCGGGCGCGTCGGTGGGCGCGCTCTTCCTCGGCGGCGTGGTGCCGGGCCTGCTGATGGCCGCTTCAATGATGCTCGTCATCATCTGGATTGCCCGGCGGCGCAAGTTCCCGGTGGAGGCGCCGGTGCCGTGGCGGGACATCCCGCGCATCTTCGTGCGGACGCTGCTGCCGCTGCTCATGCCGGCCGTGCTGCTCGGCGGCATCTACTCGGGCGTGTTCACCCCGACCGAGGCCGCGGCGGTCGCCGCGCTCTATGCCCTCGTGCTCGCGCTGCTCGTCTACCGGGCGCTCGACTGGAAAGGTCTCGCGTCGGTGCTGGCCGAGAGCGCGCGCTCGACGGCGGTGGTGGGGATCATCATCTGCGGCGCATTCGTCTTCAACTACGTGCTCGCGACCGAGCAGATCCCGGCGCACGTGGCCGAGTGGTTCACCTCGCTCGCTCTCGGGCCCCTCGGCTTTCTCCTCGTCGTGAACCTCGTCTTTCTCGTGCTCGGTTGCCTGCTCGACACTACGACCTTGCTGCTGGTGCTGGTGCCGCTGCTCCTGCCGGTCGCCCGGGCGGTGGGGGTGGACCTGGTGCACTTCGGCGTGGTGATCATCGTCAACATGATGATCGGCCTGCTCACCCCGCCTTACGGCGTGCTGCTGTTCGTCCTCAGCGGCCTCGCCGGTACGCCGGTCAAGGAGATCGTGCGCGAGCTCGTGCCCTTCATCCTGGCGCTCATCGCGGTGCTTTTCCTCATCACGTTCGTGCCCTCGCTCGTGCTCGCGCTTCCCGAGCTCGCCGGCTATGTCCGCTGACGGGCACCGCCGGCAGGATCGACAATTCAGGACCGCCAATCATGACTGAACGCATACCCGTCATCGGACTGATGCTCGGCGACATGACCGGCATCGGCCCCGAGATCAGCGCCAGGCTGCTCGCCGCCGGCAAATACCGGAGCGGCGCGCGCGTCGTCGTCATAGGCGACGCGCGCGTGCTCGAGCTCGGCTGCAGGGACGCGGCCGTCAAGCTCGAATGGCAAACCGTTCCCGCGGTCGCGGCGATCGACTGGTCAAAGGACCGGGTGCCGCTCGTCGATCTCGGCAACATCGATCCGGCGCGCATAGTGCGCGGCGAGGTCTCCGCCGAATCGGGCCGGCTCGCGGGCGAAACGCTCCAGATCATGATCGGCCTCGCGCTCGACGGCAGCCTCGACGGCATCTGCTTCGCGCCGCTCAACAAGGCCGCGCTCCACCGCGGAGGCTGGAAATACCCCGACGAGCACCAGATGTTCGCCGCGCTCACGCGGCATTCCGGTTTCTTCGGCGAAATGAACGTGATCAAGGAGTTTTCGACCTTCCGCGTCACTTCGCACGTGTCGCTGCGCGAGGCGGTCAACCTGGTCACGCCCGAGCGCATCGCGGCCGCAATCGAGCTTGCCGATGCGACGCTGCGCGCGACCGGCATCGAGCGCCCGCGCCTCGGGGTCGCCGCGCTCAATCCGCACGGCGGCGAAAGCGGGCTGTTCGGCGACGAGGAGATCCGCATCATCCGGCCGACGGTGGACAAGATGCGCGCCGCAGGCATCGGCTGCGTCGGGCCGATCCCCTCCGACACCATCTTCCTGAGGGCGCTCAAGGGCGAATACGACGGAGTCGTGATGATGTATCACGACCAGGGCCAGATCGCGACCAAGCTGCTCGGCTTCAACAAGGGCGTGACGGTGAGCGCCGGGCTGAAGACCGTCTTCACCACGCCGGCGCACGGCACCGCCTTCGATATCGTCGGCAAAGGCCGTGCCGACGCCGGCGCTATCGAGCAGGCCCTGCAGATTGCGGCGCGGCTCGCCGCGGCGCGCCTGCACCAGCCGGCTTCTAGAACGAGCGCGCCCAGCGGAAGCCGATGAATTGCGGTCCGATGACCGGCGCGATGTAAGTCGCGTTCTGCGGCGTTACGAAGAACTTGGACATGCCCCACCCCACGACAACGCCGCCGACGGCGTCGCGCCAGCGGTGATGCCCGGTGTGCACCCGGACGTCGGCGACATAGCCAACCAGCGCATAAGCGGGCAGGCCGTATTGCCAGCCGTAGCGATCCTGCAGGAACGCGGCGCCGGAAGTGACCAGGGCCACATGTCCCGACGGGAATGCATGCCGGCCGCCGTTGGGACGTTCGCCCCAGCTGGTGTAGTTGGCAGCACCCGCAACGAGCGCATGCGCGAGGATGCCCGCGGCGACGCTGCGCAGCACCTGCCTCTGCCCCTCGTCATCGTCCTTGTGCCCGGCGATGAAGTAGCCGGCAATGGGCACCCCGACCATCACGACGTTAGCCGGGAATTCGGCTTTGATCTTGGCCGCCGCAATGCCGGAGTGCAGGCACAGCACGGCCGCGATCGCGGCCAAAGGAATAGGTTTGTGCATGAAAAAATTCATCGGTGCTCCCGGGTGCTTCGCAACGGGCGTTGAGCCAAATCATGCAGTCCCCAGGCGCAGCAAGTCAGTGCGGTGGCGCACACTGGACTTGCCGGGCAATCGGTACAATGCCGGTCATAACAACATAGCAACACAGGAGGAGTGATGACATTTGCCAGCTTCGCGCGCACCGCTTCGGCGGCAGCGCTGCTTGCCGCGGCGGCTCAGGCGCAGGCCCAGGATTACCCGACCAAACCGGTTCGCATGATCGTCGGCTTCGCGGTCGGCGGCGGCACCGACACCACTGCGCGCCCGATCGCCCAGAAGCTCTCGGAGCTCTTCGGCCAGCAGGTGATCGTCGACAACCGCCCCGGCGCCGCGGGCAACATCGCGACCGACATCGTCGCCAAGGCGAACCCCGACGGCTACACGATATTGATGGGCACGATCGCCGCGCTCGCGATCAACCCGAGCCTCTACGACAACCTGCCGTTCGATCCAGAGCGGGACCTCGCGCCGGTGACGCAGGCGGTGGACGCGACCAACATCCTGTCGCTGCACCCGTCGGTCCCGGCCAACTCGGTGAAGGAGCTCATCGCGCTGGCGAAGTCGAAGTCGCTCAACTACGGCTCCTCCGGCGTGGGCGCCACCGGACACCTGGCGGGGGAGCTCTTCAACCTGATGACCGGAGTCAAGCTGGTGCATGTCCCGTACAAAGGCGGCGGCCCGGCGATGGTCGATCTCGTGGCGGGCCGCGTGGAGCTCGTGTTCGCCACCGCAGCGAGCGCGGTGCCGCAGATCAAGGGCGGCAAGATCAAGGGCATCGCGGTGACCACCGCGAAACGCTCGGCGCTGATGCCGGAGCTGCCGACCATAGCCGAAGCCGGGCTCGCCGGTTATGACGCGAACAACTGGTACGGGCTGCTGGTGCCCGCGAACACGCCGCGCGCGATCATCGACCGGCTCAACGCCGAGACGGTGAAGGTGCTCCACATGCCGGAGGTCAAGACGTTCCTCTTCAATCAGGGCCTGGAGGCCGCGCCCTCGACGCCGGAGGAGTTCGGCGCCTACATCAAGAGCGAGCGCGTCAAATGGGCGAAGATCGTAAAGGCCTCGGGCGCGAAAGTCGAATGACGCGATCGGCGCCGCCCGGGTGCACGCTGCATCTTCGGGAAGCAAACTACCATTACATCGGGTGGCAGTTCACCGACTCGATCCTTTCCCACTCCTGCCGCAACACGATCTTCTTCGAGGGATCGCGCCCGTAAGGCCTCGGACCGCTGCTCAAGGTGAGGTGCAAGCCATTCACCTCGAGATCGCGCGTCTGGTGAGTGCCGTTGAAGATCTCGTTATAGGAGACGTCGGGCGAGATGACGATCTTCTTGCCCTCGACGCGGTAAGGTCCTGCGAATGCCGTCAGCGATTCCCACAGCGCCGCCTTGTCCGCGTCCGAGGTGCCGAATTTGCGGTCCTGCAGGGTGTAGAAGACGGCGTAATACTTCGGGGTGATCATCAGGTATCCGTGCGGAGGCTTGGTCCTGTCGTCGCGGAGCTTGCCGTCGATCTCGGCTTTTATCGATACGAGCTTGTAAGTTCCGACCAGCGCCCCCTGCGCGAGGCACGAAGCCGAAACGAGAAGTCCGGTAAGCAGAATTCCCAATGACTTGTACATATTCTCCTCCTTTGCGGAATTCATATTACCGGCCCGTCCGCGCGGCGGCAACGCGGCGCGGGGCTCACCGGATCGCGCTCCCTCGCGCCTGCCGGTATACTCGGCAAGGATAATGAAAGCACTCATCGTTGCCGCAACCGCACTCGCGGTGCTCCCCCGCCTGGCCTGGGCCCATCACTTCATGGGCGGAGGGCTCCCGGAGACGTTCGCTCAGGGCTTGCTGTCGGGCGTCGGCCATCCCGTGATCGGCCTGGATCATGCGGCATTCATCGTCGCCGCCGGATTTTTTCTCGCCTTGGTCGAGGGTGGGATGTGGGGCGTCCCCGCTCTGATCGGCGGAAGTCTGATCGGCGCCGCCCTGCATCTGAACGGATTCGTCCTGCCGGGAAGCGAAGTCGGCGTGGCGCTCTCGGTGATCCTGATGGGCAGCGTGGTGATGGCCCGGCACCGGGTCAGGCTGTTGTGGCTGGCAGGCGGTCTCGCGCTCGCGGGGCTGCTGCATGGATACGCCTACGCGGAGTCCATCTTCGGTGCGGAGGCGGCACCGCTGGTCGCCTACCTGATCGGCTTCTCTCTCGTGCAGCTCGGCATCGCCACCGCGGCCTGGCTGATCCATCGGCGCCTGATCGCCGCCCGCGAATCCTGGGCGAGGCTTGCCTCCTCCGGGGTCGGCGCCGCGGCGGGAACGATAGGCGCGGTGTTCTTCGTCATCAGCATCGCAGCTTAGGGAGCCATGAGCGACCACCACGACGACGATCACGCGCGCGAGCACGACCGCCCGCTCTCCGGCCCGGCGCTCCGCGCCAAGGCGCTGGAGTCGCTGCTCGTCGAGAAGGGTCTCGTCGACCCGAAGGCGCTCGACGAGCTGATCGACACCTACGAAACCAAAGTGGGACCGCGCAACGGCGCCCGCATCGTCGCGCGCGCCTGGGTCGATCCCGCCTACAGGAAGCGCCTGATCGAGGACGCGACCGCCGCGATCGCCGAGTTCGGCTTCATCGGCCGGCAGGGCGAGGACATGGTCGCGCTCGAGAACACGCCCAGGGTGCGCAATGTCGTGGTGTGCACGCTGTGCTCCTGCTACCCGTGGCCCGTGCTCGGGCTGCCGCCCGTCTGGTACAAGTCGGCGCCTTACCGCGCGCGCGCCGTCATCGAACCACGCGGCGTGCTGAAGGAGCTGGGCGAGGACGTTCCCGACGGAGTCGAAGTGCGCGTGTGGGACTCCACCGCCGAGCTGCGCTACCTGGTGCTGCCCGAGCGCCCGGCGGGGACCGAGGGCTGGAGCGAGGACGAGCTCGCGGCGATCGTCACGCGCGACGCGATGATAGGTGTGGCGCAGGTGAAGGTGCCCGGGCGGAGCAAGCGATGAACAGCGTGCACGACATGGGCGGCATGCACGGCATGGGGCAGGTCGAGATCGAGAGGAACGAGCCGGTGTTCCATTCCGAGTGGGAGGCGCGCGTGCACGCGCTCAATCTCGCTTGCGGCTTCCACCGCAGGTGGAACATCGACGTGGGGCGCCACTCGCGCGAGCGGATTCCGCCTGCCGAATACCTGGCGGCGACCTACTACGAGAAATGGCTGCGCGGGCTGGAGATGCTGCTCGTGGAGAACGGCCTGGTCACGGCGACGGAGCTTGCAACCGGGCGCGCCGAATCGAAATCGGGCGGAGCGAGCGTCCTGCGGCCCTCCGAGGTGGCGGCGTTCCTGCGCAACCGCCGCCACGCGCGCGTCGACGAAAACGTGCCGCCGAGATTCAGGCCCGGCGACCGGGTGCTCACGCACAACGACCATCCCACCGGCCATACGCGCCTGCCGCGCTATGCGCGCGGCAGGCGCGGCGTCATCGACCGCGATCACGGCGTCTTCATCTTCGCCGACACCCATGCCATGACGCGCGACAGGAAGCCCCAGCATTGCTACGGCGTGCGCTTCGCCGCGCGCGAGCTATGGGGACCCGGCGCGCCCGCGCGCGACAGCGTGCACGTCGATCTCTGGGATGACCACCTCGATCCCGCCTGAAATGGATCTTCGGGCACTCCCCGCCTTGCCGCGCGACGATGCGGGGCCGGTCTTCAATGCGCCGTGGGAGGCGCAGGCCTTTGCGATGACGGTTTCGCTGCACGCGCGCGGCGTTTTTACGTGGCGCGAGTGGGCCGACGAGCTCGCGGCCGAGCTCGCCGCGGCGAGCTCCCGCGGCGAGCCGGACGACGGCACCCATTACTACGAGCACTGGCTCGCCGCGCTGGAGAAACTCGTCGCCGGGAAAAAGCTCATCCTCGGAAAAGAGCTGGAACGGCGCGTGGACGAGTGGGACGCCGCGGCGCGCTCGACGCCGCACGGCAAACCGATCGAGCTGCCGCGCCGCCGATGAAGCATTACCCCCGGGAGCTCCAGAGCACCGATCTCAGTCGCACCGCGCGGTCATTCCGCCGTCGACGACGATCTCGGTTCCGGTGATGAAGCGCGCCTCGTCGGAGGCGAGGAACAGCGCCGCGTTCGCAGTGTCCCGCCCGTCGCCTTCGATTCCCAGCGGGATGCGCTTCTGGCGCTGCGCGAGCAGCGCCTCCACGTCGCCTCCGGCGCGCTGGCGCGCGAGGCGCGCCTCCACCATGGGCGTGTGCAGCTGGCCGGGGACGACCGTGTTGACGCGAATGCCGCGCGCAGCGTACTGCACGGCGACGGCGCGCGAGAACTGGATCACGCCGGCCTTGGTCGCCGCGTAGCCGACCTGGGGGTTGCCGGTAAAGCGGATGCCGGAGGTCGAGGCGATGTTCACGATCGCCCCGCTCCCCTGCTTCTCCATCACCGGAAGCACGTGCTTGCACCCGAGGAACACGCTCTTCAGGTTGAAATCCACCTGCGCGTTCCAGGTTTCCTCCGACATCTCGACCGGGCCGCCAGGAGCCGAGCCGCCGACGTTGTTCACGAGCACGTCGACCCGGCCGTAGGCCTCCAGGCACGCTTCGACCATCGCGGCGACTTCGCTTCCCCTGGTCATGTCGCACAGGTGGGTCGCGATCGCGCCTCCCCCTTTCTTCACACCTTCGACGGTCTCGCGCAGCCGTTCGGCCTCGCGGTCCACCGCGAAGATCTTCGCGCCTTCCTCGGCGAAGCGCACCGCGGTCGCGCGCCCGTTGCCCCAGCCCGGTCCGACCGAGCCGGCACCGGTGATGATCGCGATCCTGCCCTCCAGACGGCGCGTCATCGCCCGAACCGGTAGAAGCTTCGCGTGAAGGTGAGCGGCTCCGAGCGCATCTCGCGCAAGCCCTCGCCCTGGCCGGACGCGGTTCCCTTCGGGCGGAAGCTCGTCGCCGAATTCGGCGACCGCTGCTTCTGGGGCAGCGACTGGCCGCACCCGAACCTCGCCGCGATCCCCGACGACGGAGTGCTGGTCGACCTGCTCCCGGAAATCGCGCCCTCCGAGAAGGAGCGCAAGGCGCTCCTGGTCGACAATCCGCGAAGCTTCTACCGGTTCGGGCGATGACGCGCCGTCTGGAGGGCAGGATCGCGATCATCACCGGTGCCGGCTCGGTCGGACCGGGCTGGGGCAACGGGCGCGCGACCGCGGTGCG